>NZ_JBEZJL010000048.1:0-81178 GCF_040651755.1 Actinomadura sp. NPDC048394
CCATCGCGAAGCGACGCCGAAGGCGCCCTTGACTTTGGAGGGGCGGCCCCGTACGCAAGCGCCACCCCACCACCCGAACACCCCTCTTGTGATTCACCCGAACACCGTCCTAAGAAAGCCATGAAAACCCTCTTGAAGGGCGTCCGACCCCTTCCTGGACACCTCTAACACAGGCCGCCGCAGACGTCTCCGAAGAACCGCTCCACCAGCGGCCCACTGCCAATCACCTGAACGCGCGAGCCATCGCTTCGACCAGACGTCCTGTGCTGCTTCGGGCTTAGCGATGTTCGAAGCCCCACCCCCAGCACGGCCATCACTGTCCACAGCCTGTGGACGAAGAATCGATCGCCGTGGCGGACCAGAAGTGCCCCTACTGATCGTTTCAGAGTGTCGCTGCGTTCAAGGCCTGGGGCAGTGATGTGATGCCGTCGGAGGCCAGGAAGTGGCCCGCGCCGGGGACGATCTCGGCGGTCGTGCCGAGCAGCCGGGCGAGGCGGTCGGTGTGGCCGGGCGGGACGACGGGGTCCGCGTCGGAGCGGATGACGGTGAGGTGGTCGATGCGGTCGGCGAGGCCCTGGACGTCGCAGCCGTCCGCTATGAAGGCGTCGAGGCCGGGGAGGGCGGGCAGCGGGTCGACGAAACCGGCGACCAGGACGAGGGTGCCGAGGCGCCACGGGGGCGGCAGGGAGCGCAGGTGGCGCAGGACGGCGAGGCAGCCGAGGCTGTGCGCGACGATGATCGAGTTCTCGTCGGGGGTGCCGGCGTCGGCGCGGACGGCGGCCGTCCAGGCGGCGGGGTCGGGGGCGCCGGAGTCCGGGAGGGCCGGGATCGTGGTGGGGATGCCGGCGCGGCGGAGCTGCTCGGCGAGGTGGCCGAACCAGTGGTCGGCGGGGGTGGCGCCGTAGCCGTGGACGATCGATGCGCGCCGCTGGGATGTCCGGGTGGTCATGTAGTCGGACGGTAGGGCCTGACATCGGTGTGAGGGTCAAGCCGCCGGGTCCTGATTTGGCTTGGTTTCTGGGGGGATGAACGGGGCGGCTGAAGGAGGGACGGTGGCGGAGTCGGGCGGGACGGCGTTCGTGCTGGGCGGCGGGGGCGTGCTCGGTGCGCACGAGGTGGGGATGCTGCGGGCGCTGGAGGAGGCGAAGGTGCGGCCCGATCTGGTGGTGGGGACGTCGATCGGGGCGTTGAACGGGGCGTTCGTCGCGGCGGATCCGGAGACGGCGGTGGGGCGGCTGACGGGGTTGTGGTCGGACGACGCGGCGCGGGAGGTGTTCGGGGCGCGGGTGTGGGCGCGGCTGTGGACGCTGGCGCGGTCGGGGACGCATCTGCATTCGGCGGAGCCGCTGCGGCGGATGCTGGAGGAGCTGCTGCCGGTGCGGGACTTCGGGGAGATGGCGGTCCCGTTCCAGTGCGTCGGGGCGGGGATCGAGACGGCGATGGCGCACTGGTTCGCGCAGGGGCCGGTGATCCCGGCGGTGCTGGCGTCGTGCGCGGCGCCGGGGCTGCTGCCGCCGGTGGAGGTGGACGGGCGGCATTACTTCGACGGGGGGCTGGTGCACAGCATCCCGGTGGGGCGGGCGGTGGCGCTCGGCGCGACGCGGATCTACGTGCTGCAGGTGGGGCGGGTCGAGCGTGCGCTGGCGCCGCCGCGGAGGCCGTGGGAGGTGGGGATGGTGGCGTTCGAGATCGCGCGGCGGCACCGGTTCTTCGAGGAGATGGCGGCGCTGCCGGACGGGCTGGAGGTGCACGTCCTGCCGGCGGGCGGGAAGCGGCTCAAGGCGGGCGTCGACTACTCGCAGATGCGGTACCGGGACGCGTCGGGTATCGCTGGGCATATCGAGCGGGCCTATGCGGCGTCGATGAGGTATCTCGAAGAGCGGGTGTGAGATGGTGCCGCCCCCCGTCGTCCGGCGGCTGGTCTGCACGCCGGTGCTGTTCCTGCTGACCTTGCTGGTGGTGCTCGCGTTCCCCGTCGTGTGGTTCTTCGGGACGGTGTTCGGCCGGGAGCGCCGGCGCGTCGTCCGGTTCCTGTGGTTCGCGCTGGCGTGGGGGTTGCGGGAGTCGGCGGCGGTGGTGGAGTGCGGCTGGCTGTGGTGCACGGGGCGCGGGCGTGACGAGCGGCATTACGACGTGATCCGCCGTTATGTCGCGGGCCTGTACGCGGTGGCGGGGCGGCGGCTCGGGCTTCGGGTCGAGGACGAGGGGAGCTGGGACGGGACGGGCGGCGACCGTCCGCTGATCGTCCTCAGCCGGCACGCGGGTCCGGGCGACGCGCTGATCCTCGTCCATCACCTGCTGAGCGGGTACCGGCGGCGGCCGCGGGTGGTGATGAAGGCGGAGCTGCAGCTGGATCCGTGCATCGACATCGCCGCGCACCGGATGCCGAACGTGTTCGTGAAGCGCGGCGGCGCGACGGAGCGGATCGGGCGGCTGGCGGAGGGGCTCGGGCCGCGGGACGCGCTGCTGATCTTCCCGGAGGGCGGGAACTTCTCGCCGGAGCGGCGGTACCGGGCGATCCGGCGGCTGGCGCGCCGGCACCGCCGGCGGGACGCGGTCCGGGCGGCGCGGCTGCGGAACCTGATGCCGCCGCGGCCGGGCGGCGTCCTCGCGGCGATCGAGGCGGCGCCCGGCGCGGACGTGGTGTTCGTCGCGCACGTGGGCCTCGACCGCATGGCGTCGGTCCGGGACATCTGGCGGCGGGTGCCGCTGGCGGAGCCGGTCCGGGCGCGGTGGTGGCGGATCCCGGCGGAGGAGGTGCCGGAGGAGCGGGAGGCCCGGATCAACTGGCTGTACGCGCAGTGGGAGCGGGCGGACGCGTGGATCACGGCGAACCGGTGATCGCGATAAGCCGTTGACGTGGTCAATAGACTCCAGGGCATGGCGGACGAGGGGACGGTGCGGGTCGATCTGTGGATCTGGTCCGTCCGGCTGCTGAAGACGCGGTCGATGGCGACGACGGCGTGCCGCGCGGGGCACGTGCGGGTGAACGACGAGCGGGCGAAGCCGGCGACCGCGGTGAAGATCGGCGACGAGGTGCGGCTGCGGCACGACGGCCGGGAGCGGATCGTGGTCGTGCAGAAGATCGTCCGCAAGCGGGTGGGGGCGCCCGCGGCGGCCGAGTGCCTGATCGACAAGAGCCCGCCCCCGCCGCCGCGGGAGGCGCTGGTCCCGATCGGCCGCCGCGACCGGGGCGCGGGGCGCCCCACGAAGCGGGACCGCCGCGAGCTGGACCGGCTGCGGGCGCTGAACTCGACGCTGAACCGCCCGCCCGCGGGCTGACCCGGGCCCGGCCGACCGGGCGGCCGGCCTCAGACGCTGACGGCCTGCACGGCCGACCGGGCGAGGACGTTCCCGTTCGCGGCGAGCGCCTCGGCGACGACGCGCGGCGCGACGGGCATCGTCGCGGCCGTCTCGAATCCGGTGCGCCGGGCCGTCGCGGCGGCCGTGAAGCGGGCCGCGTCCGCGTCGGTGAGGAACCGCCAGGCCGCGACGTCGGTGGCGCCGTTCCAGCTCGCGTGCACGCGCATCCTCCCGCCCGCCACCGACGCGACGGCGACGGACGGCGCCGTCGCGGGCCGCGCCGACCAGGGCGAACGGTACGCGCGGTAGGAGCCGGCGCCGGTCATCTCCATGACGGGCTTCCCGTCCGGCCCGAACTCGATCACCGTGGCGGTCGAGCCGTAGCCGACGACCGCGTTGCCGCCCTGGAGCATCTGCACGTTGCCCATGTACTGCCCGTAGGTCGTGCCGTCGGTGTACTCCCGCAGCAGCGTCGCCTTGCGGGCCCTCTCGTCGATCTTCAGGAGGAGGCCGCGGGAGGGGCCGTCGCCGACATTGGTGATGTGGTTGTCGAACAGCGAGATCGTGGTGGCGTCGAGGCGGCGTGCGTCGTGCTGCCAGGCGAACGCGGCGCGGGGACCGATCGCGAAGTCGCTGCGGCGGCCGCCGAGCCGCCACCGCACGGCGCCGGTCCGCCGGTCGACGCAGTACAGCGCGCAGGTGTCGCGCGCGGAGACCAGCAGCGTGTCGCCGTAGGCCTGCACCGAGTTGACGTGGACCGGGTCGAACGTCCTGCCCTTCGTCCCGTCGGTGTCCTTGGTCATCGGCATCTTCGTCTCGGCGATCGCGATGTGGTCGAGTGCCTTCCAGTCGAGCAGCACCTTCCCGGTCGCGATGTCGACCTCCTGGACGCGGCAGCCGTAGACGTGCCCGTCGCGGGGGCCGCCGATCGGCCGCAGGTCCGCGGTGACCTCGGGGTAGGCGGTGAGGAGCGCGGTGCCGCGGTCGGTGAGCTGGAACTCGTGCAGGTCGCCGTGCATGCCGTCGCCGGCCCGCACTTCGGCGATCTTGCTGTAGGTCCGGTCGAGGAGGATGCCGTTGCCCGCGCCGTGCCCGCCGACGAGCCGCGCGCCCTCCCAGTAGGTCAGGACGGGCTCGCCCTTGTAGGTCTGGACGCGCAGGTCCGTCACGAGATCGCTGGAGCCGTGGAACCAGACGGGTTCGCCGTCGTCGTCGACGATCAGGGCGTCGGCGTAGTCGGTGCCGCGGAAAGGCCCGAGGAACACCAGCCCCGGCGCGGTGGTCCCGGTGCGGCGGACGGTCAGCTTCGGCGGCTGCGTGCCCGGCAGCGTGAGGTAGCCGCCCGGCTCGGCCGCGGCGGCGTCGGCGTCGGGCCCGCCGCCGCGTTGGAGCGTTCCGGCCGCTCCCGCCAACGCGGCCCCGCCGGCCAGCACCGTCCCCACCAGAAACCCGCGTCGCGACAATCCCATGCCGCACGGTCTATGCGGCCCGGTTCAGAGTTCGGTGAAAGAACCCTGAGAGGTTCCTGGTGGCCGCGGCGGATCCCCCGGCGGGTCCGCCGGTGGGTCCGCCGGTGGGTCCGCCGGTGGGTCCGCCGGTGGGTCCGCCGCGGATCGTCCTAATTCACGTCTACGTAGTCGTCCCGCGAGGCCTGCTTGTCGCAGTGGCTCGTCCCGGCGAAGTAGGCGCGCCACGTCCCGTCGCGGCTCGCCTTGAAGCCCTTCCGGAAGCGCCCGTCCTTGCCGGTCGTGGTGGAGCCCATGTACGTCCAGGTCTTGGCGCCCTTGGGGCGGAAGTAGATCCGCATGCTCTTGCCCGCGTACGAGGTGTAGCCGGTGGCGCGGTCGTTCAGCCGGTAGAGCCGCCCGGACACGGTCAGCGTGCGGCCCTTGCGGACGGGCTCGGGCGCGGCGTTGAAGCTCCCGATGGCCGTGTCGAACTTCTCGTACCAGGACTCCTGGCGGGTGGCGAGCTTTTTGCCGGACCGGTCGTAGGCGATCACCCGGGCCGTGTACCTGCCCGTGTCGGCCGGCGTGGGCGGGCAGCCGACGCCCCAGCCGACCTGGTAGCCGGGCAGGACCTTGCGGTAGCTGATGACGGGCTCGATGTGCCCGTGCGGGTCGATCAGGTCGACGTTGGAGTAGGCGACCGTGGGGCCCTCGGCGCCCCATACCCACACGTCCATGCGGCAGTACTTGTCGTACTTGTCGGTCTTCTTGACGGACAGGCGCTTGGGCACCTGGATGCGGAACGTCACCGCGGTGGCGGCGTCGGCGGCGGTGGCCGAGACCGGCCCGGCGAGCAGGCCGGTCGCGACGGCCAGCGCGGCGGTCGCGGACACGAGCCTTCGGGGCAGCGTCATGCGCGTTCTTCCTGGGGAGAGGGGGGTGGGCGGGCCGGTGGCCCGCGGAGAACGATCATGCCGGTCTTCGCTGGCAACGACAAGCCGCTTTCCGGCCGGCGCCCGGAAGTGTGTGGACATCCCGGGCGGCGGTCTGCGACCATGCGGTCCATGATCGATGAAAGGGGCGTCGCCGCCCGCATCCGATGAGCGGAGCCGTGCAGCGGGACGCTGCCGCCATCCGCGACGCATGGCTGGGCCGGGCGCTGCGTGCGCTGCCCGCCGACCGTCCGGCCGCCGAAGCGGCCATCTCCGGCCTCTACCGCCTGGCCGGACTCTCTCCGCCCCGGTTCCACTGGGTTCCCTCGCCGCTCGCGGCCTTCGAGACCGTCCCGCCCGGCATGCGCCTGCGCCCGGACGGGCCGCACGTCTTCGACGGGTCCGCCGCGCGCACACTCGCCGCGTCCGCGCTGAAGCTGCGCATCGGTCTCGACGACACGGTCGGGAAGCACAGCTCCAGCCTGGCGGCCCTGTTCCGGCAGCAGGTGCAGCTCTCGCTGGCTCGCTCGGTACGGAGCACGCTGCGCATGACCGCACGCGAGACGCACGATTTCAAGCGCGCTGCCAACACCTGGTACGACCGCCTGTGCGTTTCCTGGATCGCCTACTACGACGTCATGCGCCAGGTGGCGGGCGTACCGCTCGCGCCCGGGCAGGCCGAGCACCTCGATCTGTGGGGAGCCGCGCTCACGTCGGCCGGCTGGTGGTGGCCGCACGAGGACGTGTGTGTGGTGTCCGAGCGGCCCGTCGCCGTCAGCACCGAGCCGGCCGGGGACGACGGCGAGGTCCGCCTGCACGACCCGGACGGCCCGGCGATCCGCTACGCCGACGGCTGGGACGTGCACGCCTGGCACGGCACCCCGGTGCCGCCCTGGGTGATCGTCGACCCGTCGCCGGAGCGCATCGACCGGGAGGTCAACGTCGAGATCCGCCGGTGCGCGATCGAGCGCCTCGGCTGGCCCGCCTACATCGAGGGCGCCGGCCTGCGGCTCGTCGGCGCCGCGCCCGACCCCGGGAACCCCGGCTCCGAGCTGCGGCTCTACGACATGCGGCCGGACACCCGCGTGCTGCTGGCCGTCAACGGGTCGGTCGAGCGCGACGGCACCCGCCGCCGGTACGGGCTGACCGTTCCGGGCGCGATCGGCGACCCGGTCGCCGCGGCGGCCTGGACGTACGGGCTGTCCGCCGAGCAGTACTCCCTCCTCGCCCGCCGAACCTGAAGGTGATGACCATGGAACAGACTCTCGCGTCCCTTTCCCGGCAGACCGGCGTCGCGGTGCTCGACCACCTGGAGCGGTCGATGCGCATCCCCGTCGTCGACGGCCTCCAGGCCCAGGGCGACCTGATCGTGATCCCGCTGGACGCCGTCGCGCCGACGGTGCGGCCCGCGCCCGACGAGCCGCGGTTCGGCGCCCCCAGCCCGTGGCGGGACGTCCCGCCGGAGGGCGTCGAGCTGCTGCGCGCCGAGGCGGGCGGCAACACGCACACGCTCGTCGCCGAGCCCGGCACCTGCCGCTGGACGGGGAACGTCGTCGACGACACCCGCCTCGCCATCGGCGTGTTCGAGGCGTCGGAGGTCGTGTACCTGCTGCATCCCGAGCACGGCGCGTCGGGCTGCGCGCCGGGGACGTACGTCGTCCGGCGGCAGCGCGAGCACGACCGCCGGCGCGGCGGCGCGCGCTTCGTCGCCGACTGACCGCCCCGGCGCAGGGGTCAGCGGAACTCCAGGCCGGCGAAGTCTCCCGACTCGCGCCAGCGGTCCAGGTAGGAGAAGTAGGCGGTGGCGCCGGCGGGGTAGCCGACGTTCAGCAGCGACCACGGCGACGGCGCCTGGCCCTCGTTGTTGTAGTAGCCGGGCGTGCAGTCCGGCAGGAACCGCATCGGGGGCGGCGCGGTGCGCAGCAGGTCGAGCCAGGCGTCCTCGGCCTCCCGCGTCACCTCGATCTCGGTGAAGCCGCGGTCGAGGGCGTGCCGGATGACCGCCGCGGTCGTCGCGCCCGCCTCGGTGAGGTTGTGCGGGATGTTGGAGATGAGGTTCGCGCCCTGCGCGGGCTGCACGATGAACGCGTTCGGGAAGCCGTGGACGTGGGTGCCGTGCAGGGTGCGCATCCCCTCCGACCAGTACTCCGACAGCTTCACGCCGCCGCGTCCGGTCATGTCGTAGCCGGTGCGCCGGGTGTACTCGGTGCCGACCTCGAACCCGGACGCGTAGATGACGCAGTCCACCTCGTACTCGCGGCCGCCCGCGACGACGCCGGACGCGGTGATGCGGTCGACGCCCTTCCCGTCGGTGTCGACGAGGTGGGTACCGGGGACGTTGAACGCCTGCAGGTACTCGTCGTGGAAGCAGGGCCGCTTGCACAGCTGCCGGTACCAGGCCTTCAGCCCGGCCGCGGTGTCCGGGTCCGCGACGATCGCGTCGACGCGGGCGCGGATCTCCTCCATCTTCTCGTGGTCGGACTCCTCGTAGACCTCCGCCATCCGCTCGAGCGTCATCTCGCCGGGGCCGAGCGCGGCGTACCGGGCGCGGATGCGGCGGCTGAGGTCGGTCCAGCCGTCCATGACGAGGTCGATCTCGGCGGTGCCGCCGGTCTGGTTGGAGGTGAAGTTCTCCAGCCAGCGCCGCTGCCAGCCCGGCGTCGCGATCCCGGCGAACCACTCCGGGTCGATGGGGTGGTTGTTCCGGACGTCGACCGACGACGGCGTCCGCTGGAAGACGTACAGCTCGCGGCAGGCCCGCGCGAGGTGCGGGACGCACTGGACGGCCGTCGCGCCCGTCCCGATGATCGCGACGCGCTTGTCCGCGAGCCGGTCCATGGGCGCGCCGGACGGGTCGCCGCCGGTGTAGGCGTAGTCCCAGCGGCTGGTGTGGAACGAGTGCCCCTCGAACGCGTCGATGCCGTCGATGCCGGGGAGCTTCGGGACGTGCAGCGGGCCGGTGCCCATGGCGACGAACTGGGCGGTGAACGCGTCGCCGCGGTTCGTCCGGACGATCCACCGGGACCGGGATTCGTCCCACTCCAGGTCCTCGACCTCGGTGTGGAACAGGGCATTGTCGTAGAGGCCGTACTGCTTGCCGATACGGCGGCAGTGCTCCAGGATCTCCGGGCCGTGCGCGTACTTCTCGGTGGGCATGTGCCCGGTCTCTTCGAGCAGCGGCATGTAGACCATCGACGCGGTGTCGCACTGGGCGCCCGGGTACCGGTTCCAGTACCAGGTGCCGCCGAAGTCGCCGCCCTTCTCGACGATCCGGACGTCGGCGACCCCGGCCTCCTTCAGTCGGGCGCCGGTGACCAGCCCGGCGAAGCCGCCGCCGATGAACGCGACGGTGACGTGGTCGGTGCGCGGCTCGCGCGGCGCGACGGGGGTGTACGGGTCGGTGAGGTAGTGGGCGAACCGGCCGGTCAGGCGCTTGTACTGGGCGTTGCCGTCGGGGCGGAGGCGCTTGTCGCGTTCGGCGCGGTACTTCCGGCGGAGGGCTTCCTTGTCGATCATGCATGCTCCGGGGGCGGGGCCGGCGGGCGGGCGCGCGCGCTCGCCCTCGTCCCGAACAGAATGACATTCAGGACCGTCCAAAGGCGACACTCGTGAACGAATCACCGGCTTGCGGTCGTCGGGGCGGATACGATCGCGCTGCGGCCGCGGACCGAGGACGCCGGCCCTTGTGCGGAGTCGGAGGGAGGCGCCCCGGGTGGTCGAGCAGAACGCGGCGGGCACGGCCGGGCAGGTCACGACGGCACCGGCGGAGAGCCTGGTCCCGGCATCGGAGGTTCCGGCGGCGGAGGTTCCAGCGGCGGAGGTTCCTGTCCCGGCGGTGGAGGTCCCGGCGAGGGAGGTCCCGGCGAGGGAGGCTTCGGTCGCGGCGGTGGAGGAGCTCCTCGACGCCCTGCACGCGATCGACGCGGACGGCTGGTACCCGGCCATCGACGTCGAACGCCCGTGGTCGGCGGCGAACCCGCACATCACCGGGGAGTTCGCGCGGCCGGGCGCGATCCGGAACTACCTGCGCAGGGAGCTGTCGGCGCTGATCCGGGCGGGCGCGAACGTGAGCGTGCGGGCGTCGCGGCGGGCGCTGCCGTTCGACGATCCGGGGTTCTTCGCGGCGCTGGACGAGGACCACGTCGACCTGCGCGGCAAGAAGCTGTTCCTGTTCGGGCCGGAGCGCATGGCCCTGTCCCTCGACCGGCTCTCGCACTACTGCGGGACGCCCGCCGAGTCCTTCCAGCGGCACGTGCTGTTCACCAACTACGCGATGTACGTCGAGACGTTCCGGGAGCGGTTCCCCGACGCGGAGGGGCCGGAGCGTCCCGGCGTCCAGATGGCCGCGTGGCACCACCGCACCGAGGCGGGGGACGGCGTCAGCCTCGTCGACATCGGCGTCGGCCCGTCCAACGCCAAGACGATCACCGACCACCTGGCGGTGCTGCGCCCCGACACCATGATCATGGTCGGGCACTGCGGCGGGCTCCGCAACCACCAGCGGCTCGGCGACTACGTGCTGGCCACCGCCTACCAGCGCGCCGACCAGGTGCTGGACGAGGTGCTCCCCACCGACATCCCGGTCATCCCCAACCACCGGCTCAACACCATCCTGCTGGACAGCCTCGAGGCGGCCGGGGCCGGGTACCGGCTGGGCGTGGTGCACACCACCGGCAACCGCAACTGGGAGTTCAACCAGCGGCGGACGCTCGCGGCGATGAAGGGCGCCCGCTGCATCGCCGTCGACATGGAGTCGGCGACGATCGCCGCCAACGGGTTCCGGTACCGCATCCCGAACGCGACGCTGCTGTGCGTCTCGGACAAGCCGCTGCACGCCGCGCCGAAGCTCTCGGGCGGCGCGAAGTCGTTCTACGAGACCAGCAAGCGGCGCCACCTCGACATCGCGCTGGCCGCGCTCGAACGGGTGCGCAGCGACTTCCCCGACGGCCTGCCGAACCAGGACCTGCGCGCCTCCGACGAGCCGCTGCTCGGCATGGAGACCTGACCCCGCCCGGCGCTAGCCGAGGGTGATGACGACCTTCACGTCGTCCTTGTCCGGTGCGAACGCGTCCTGGAACTGCTCCAGCGGGACGCGCCGGGACACCAGCCGGCCGAGCCAGTCCAGGTCGGCCTTCGCGAGGGCGTCCGCGGCCGCCGCGTAGTGGTCCAGGTTGGCGTTCACCGAGCCGACGATCGCGTCGTTCTCCAGCACGATCTCCCGGTTGATGCCGCCCGCGTCGATCGTCAGCTTCCGTCCCGTCGGCGACACGCCGGTGAGGCAGACGATCCCGTACGCGCCGGTCGCCGCCATCGCGCCGAACACCAGCTGCCCGACGCCGGTCGCCTCGATGACGATGTCCGGCCTGGCGTGCGCGACGGCGGCGTCCATGCCCTCGCTGTGGTACGTCGCGCCGAGGCTCTTCACCAGGTCCGGTTTCGGGCCGTCCACGACCTGGTCGAGGACGTGCACGTCGAGCCCGCGCTGGACGCCGAGCAGCGCCGCCAGCAGCCCGATCGGGCCGGCGCCGGTGACGAGGGCGGACTTCGGCTCGTACCAGGCCCGCGCGCCGACCTTCTCGACCTGCTCCCACGCCTTCGCGACCACCGTCGTCGGCTCCATCAGCATGCCGACGTCCGCGAGCCGCGGGTCGAGCTTCACCGCGTAATCGGCCTCGACCGTCCACGCCTGGCTCGCGTAGCCGTCGATCTCCTTGATGCCGCGCTCGGTGTACCGGCCGTTGCGGCACATGTCGAACTGGCCGTGCGCGCAGGCGCCGCAGGGGTCCGGGTCGGGCCGCCGCACCACGCCGACCACGAGGTCGCCCTCGGCGAACCCGCTGCCGGACGGCGCCCGCCGCACCCGTCCGAGCGACTCGTGCCCGATGACCAGATGGTCACGTCCGGGCGGCGCCCAGCCGTACTCGCCCGACGCGATCTCCCGGTCGGTGCCGCAGACCCCGACGGCCAGCCCGTCCACCAGCAGCTCGCCGTCGCCCGGCTCCGGATCGGGGACGTCCCGGACGGACAGCGAGTCCTTCTGCCCGGGGACGACGGTCAAGGCGCGCATGCGGTTCTCCTTCGGTTCCGTGCTCTGCCTGTCTTCTGCCCGTGAGGTGTCACGTGCCGGCCGCCGCGCCCGCGCCCGCCGCCGCCCCGGCGCCCGCCCCGGCGCCCGCCCCGGCGCCCGCGCCGGCGGTCCGGGACGCCTCCGCCGCCGGGACGGTGCCGCTCAGGTGCCGGGCCGTGTTGACCAGCCCGACGTGCGAGTACGCCTGCGGCGTGTTGCCGACCTGCCGCCCCGCCGCCGGGTCGTACTCCTCGCTCAGCAGCCCGAGGTCGTTGCGCAGGCTCAGCAGCCGCTCGAACACCTCGGTCGCCTCCTCGTGCCGGCCGACGCCCTGCAGCGCGTCCGCGAACCAGAACGTGCAGGCCAGGAACGCGCCCTCCGATCCCGGCAGGCCATCGACGCCGCCGTCGGCCGACGTGTCGTACCGCAGCACGAACCCGTCCCGGTACAGGTCGCGCTCCACCGCGTCCACGGTCCCGACGACGCGCGGGTCGCCCCACGGCAGGAACCCCGTCGTGGGGATCAGCAGCAGCGCCGCGTCCACCCCCTTCGACCCGTAGAACTGCGTGAACGTGCCCCGGTCCGCGTCGTAGCCGTGCTCGCAGACGTCCGCGTGGATCCGGTCGCGCAGCGCCCGCCACCGTCCCGTCGGCCCGTCCAGCCCGTGCTTCTCGACGCCCCGGACGGCCGCGTCGACGCCCGCCCACGCCAGCACCTTGGAATGCACGAAGTGGCGGCGGTCGCCCCGCACCTCCCACAGGCCGTTGTCCGGGTCGTCCCAGTGGGACTCGAGGAAGTCGAGCAGCGACTTCTGCACGTCCCACGCGTTCTGCACCGGCGCGATGCCGGACTCCCGGCCGAGGTGCAGGCCGTGCAGCACCTCGCCCCACGTGTCCAGCTGGAACTGCCCGGACGCCGCGTTGCCGATCCGTACCGGCGCGGCGCCCTCGTACCCGCCGAGCCAGTCGAGGGTGTACTCGGGGAGCCGGCGCGTCCCGTCGATCCCGTACATGATCTGCAGCTCGGCGGGGTCGCCGGCGATGGCGCGCAGCAGCCACTCCCGCCACGCCCGCGCCTCCTCCGCGAACCCGGTGCCGAGCAGCGCCTGCAGCGTGAACGTCGCGTCCCGCAGCCAGCAGAACCGGTAGTCCCAGTTGCGCGGCCCGCCGAGCTGCTCGGGCAGCGACGTGGTCGCGGCGGCGACGATTCCGCCGGTCGGCCGGTAGGTGAGCCCCTTCAGCGTGATCAGGGAGCGGCGCACCGCGTCGTCCCAGCGGCCCTCGTAGCGGAAGCCGCTCGTCCACTCCGCCCAGAACGCCTCGGTGTCCCGCAGCGCCTGCTCCGGGTCGACGTGCCGGGGGTGCGGCTCGTGCGATGGCTTGTAGGTCAGGACGAACGGGACGCGGTCCCCGGCCGACACCGCGAACTCGCCGACGGTCGACGTCCCGCGGCCCTCCAGCGCGACGGGCGTCTTCAGCCACGCCGCGTCCGGGCCCGCGACCGCCTCCAGCTGCCCGTCCACGTGCCGCACCCACGGCACGATCCGGCCGTAGTCGAACCGGAGCCGCAGCTCCGTCCGCATCGGCACCCGGCCGCTGACGCCCTCGACGATCCGGACCACGTCCGCCGCCTCGCCGCGCGGCGGCATCGTGTCGATCACCCGGACGGTGCCGTCCGGGGTGTCCCACTCGGTCTCCAGGATCAGCGTGTCCCCGCGGTACCGGCGGCGCGTGCACATCCCACCGGACGCGGGGGCCGTCCGCCAGAACCCGGCCGCCTCGTCGTCGACCAGCGCGGCGAAGCAGGCCGGGGAGTCGAACCGCGGCAGGCACAGCCAGTCGATGGAGCCGTCGGCCCCCACCAGTGCCGCCGTATGGAGATCGCCGAGCAGTCCGTAATCCTCGATGCGCAGCGCCAACGTTCACCTCCGTGCTCGGTCTCCCGTCCCCCTCTGCCCTACCCCGGGGGCCGGATCCATGCGGGACGTGGGGTGATTCACCACGTCACAGGCCGCATGGAGGCCGTGTTCACGGGCACCCCGGCAGAGAGGACCGGACGCAGACGTGCGGAGAGGGGACAGACCATGAAGTACGGGCAGTTCATCGCGACGGTCCGCGACAACGGGGACTACAGCGGCCGCGAGGAGGCCGAGCGCGTCACCGAGGCGGTGCTGAGCGTCCTGCGGGACCGGCTCACCGAGGAGGGCGCGGACCACCTGGCGGCGCAGCTCCCCGAGCCGCTGGACGAGCTGATGCGCGACCGCGACTCCGCGCGGGCCGAGTCGTACGGGTCGGCGGAGTTCTGCCGCCGGGTCGCGGGGATGACCGGCGCCACCGAGCGGACCGCCGAATGGGACGCCGACGCCGTGCTCAGCACGCTCGCGGGCACCGTCTCCGGGGGCGAGCTGAACCATCTGCTGAGCCAGCTCCCGTCCGGGTACGCGCCGTTCTTCGGCAAGAACGAGCTCGCGGACTGAGCCCGGCGGCCGGGCGCGCCGGCCGGATTCAGGAGGCGAGGACGGCGACCGCCTCCAGGTAGGTGGAGGGGACCTCGACGGTGCCGCCGGGCGCGGCACCGGCGGCCTCGATGTGCCGGGTGAGGTCGGCGGTCAGCGCCTCCCGGCCCGCGTCGTCGAGGACGTCGAACGCGACGGTCAGCGGGCCGAAGTACGCCCGGAAGTAGCCGATCATGTCGGCGGGGGAGCGGAACCGGAACCGCCACTGCCGCTCGGCGCACTCCAGCCTGGACGCGTGCGGGCCGAGCAGCCGCTCCAGGTGCTTGGCGGTGCCCCAGCGGGTCGGCGCCGCGTCCCCGGACGCCCCGGCGGTGTACCGGCCGACGAGGCGGAGCAGCTCGCCGAGGTAGCCGTCCGGCGCCCAGCTCGCGAGCGCGATCCGGCCGCCGGGCCGGACGACCCGCAGCAGCTCGGCCGCCGCCCGCTCCTGGTCCGGGACGTACTGGACGCCGAACGTCGACACCGCGACGTCGAACGCGCCGTCGGGGTGCGCGAGCTCCAGCGCGTCGCCGTGCTCGAACCGCACGTCCAGGCCTTCGGCGGCGGCGCGGGCCCGCGCGTGCTCCAGCAGCGCGGGGACGTAGTCGACGCCCGTCACGTCGGCGAACCGGCGGGCGGCGGCGAGGGCGGTGTTGCCGGTGCCGGTGGCGACGTCGATGACGCGCTCGCCGGGGCGGATCCCGGCCGTCTCGCAGAGCAGCTCGCCGACCAGCAGCCAGCGGTTGCCGACGCGGGCGTAGTCGCCGCTGGCCCAGGTGCCGCCGGCCCCGGTGTCGACCCCGCCGATGTCGTCGCGCATGGTCCCGATCTCCCCTCGGTGGCGACCTTGATCGTCCGACATTTCTGGCATAGCGGACAAGGGCCGCCGAAATGCGATCACGTCCGTGCAGGTCGGGGGTGCCTTCTCGCCGGAAAAGGGAAGGACCGGACGCGGAGGGGGGAGTTCTGGTGGACCGGAACGTGAGGATCTTCGCGGGGGCCCTGGCGGGCACGGCGCTGCTGCTGGCGGGCTGCGGCGGCGGAGGCGGCGGCGGGAAGGCGCGGACGGCCGCGGCGGCGCCCTCGCCGAGCGGCGGCGCGGCGCAGCTCCAGCAGCAGTACGAGCAGGTCGTCGCGTCCGTGCTGCCCTCGGTCGTGAAGATCGAGACCGACCAGGGCGAGGGGTCCGGCGTCGTCTACGACGACAAGGGCGACATCGTCACCAACGCGCACGTCGTCGCGGGCGCCAAGCAGATCCGGGTGACCGCGTCCAGCGGCGGCAGCCCGCTGAAGGCGAACCTCGTCGGCTCGTTCGTCGCCGACGACCTGGCGGTGGTGAGGGCGAGCGGCGGCAACCTGCGCCCCGCCTCCTTCGGCGACTCGACCCAGGCCAAGGTCGGGCAGATCGTCCTGGCGATGGGCAACCCGCTCGGCCTCGCCGGCAGCGTGACGAACGGGATCGTGTCCGCGCTGAACCGGACCGTGTCCACCAAGCAGGAGGGCGCGTTCCCCGGCGCGACGATCGGCGACGCCATCCAGACCAGCGCGCCCATCAACCCCGGCAACAGCGGCGGCGCGCTCGTCACGCTGGACGGGCAGGTCATCGGCATCCCGACCGCCGCCGCGTCCGACCCGCAGATCGGCGGGGCCGCCGCGGGCATCGGGTTCGCCGCGCCGAGCGCCACCGTGCAGAAGATCGTCCCGCAGCTGATCCGGAGCGGGAAGGTGTCGCAGTCCGGGCGGGCCGCGATCGGCGCGACCGTCCGCACGATCGTCGACCCGAACAGCGGCGAGAAGACCGCGGTCGCCGTGGTGGACGTGACGAAGGGCGCCGGCGCCGACAAGGCCGGGATCAAGGCCGGCGACCTGATCCTCTCGGTGAACGGCACCCCGACGCCGGACCAGACCGCCCTCGCCGCCGTCCTCGCGGGCCTGAAGCCGGGCCAGACCGTGAAGGTGCAGATCGAGGAGCCGAACGGGTCGAAGAAGGACGTCCAGGTCAAGCTCGGCGAGCTGCCCGGCGGCTGACCTATCCGGGGCCGGCGGCGGCGTTCAGCGGCCCGCGCGGGCCTCGGACGGCGTGATCCCGAAGCGGGCGCGGAAGCGCCGCGCGAAATGCGCCTGGCTGGAGAAGCCCCAGCGGTGCGCGACGTCCGCGATCGTCGTCCGCGCCGCCCCGCCGGTGCCGGTCAGGTCCTCGTGCGCGCGCTGGAGGCGGCGCTCCAGGATGTGCCGGGACGGCGTCGTCCCCGCGGCCTCGAAGATCCGGCCGAGGTGCCGGACGGACACGCCCATCACCCGCGCGACCTCGCCGGGCGCCAGCGACGCGTCGTGCAGGTGCCGCTCGATGTAGTCCCCGGCGATGATCAGCAGGCTCCGGTGGGCGGCGGGAGCGGGCCGCCCGCCGGACCGCCCGTCCGCCAGCATCCGCAGCACGCCGAGGACCGCGCCGCCCGTCAGCGCCGGATCGTCGGGCCGCGGCGCCTCCAGCAGCGACCGCAGCGCCACGACCAGCTCGCCCTCGCGCGCCGTCGCGCGCCCGAACAGCATCGGCGCGGGCACCCCGCCCGCCATGCACGCGCGGACGAACAGCTCGCGCGGCACGTCCACCAGGAACTGCCGCATGGCCGAGGAGAACCCGAACAGGTACGGCCGCCGCGTGTCGTAGACGACCAGGTCCCCGGCCGTCGCGGCGAGGCAGCCGTGCTCGTGCAGGAACACCGCCTCGCCCTTCACCAGCAGCGACAGGAACACCGAGTCCTTCGGCGCGGACCGCGCGACCTGCGGCGTCCGCTCGATCGCGTGCGCGTTCCCGCTGATGTCGGCCAGCCGGACGTCCCCCAGCCGGTAGTTCGCCTGCCGCGCGACCAGCCCCCGCTCGGAGTAGGACGTGCAGGACAGCCCGACCAGCGCGCGCCGGTTGTACTCCTCCCAGAACCCGATCCGCTCGCGCGGCGCGACGTCCTCCGTGCTCGCGGTGGAGATCATGAGGTCGGCGGCCGGCATGGCGGGCTCCTCCCGATCGCAGGAAGTCTGTCCTGCTTCCGGAGCCTATGCCGGTGGCCGCGGGTCAGCGGAAGAGCGAGTTCACGTAGTCCGCGCCCAGGCCGACCTTCTCGTAGTGGGCGCGGCACATGTCGATGTAGTCGTGGACGTCGAAGAAGCCGTCCGGGTCGCCGTTCTCGTCGAGCCAGATGAGCGGGCCCTTGACGATGAACAGCGTCTTCATCGGCTCCCCGGACTCGTAGGCGACCAGCGTGTGCCCCTCGCCCGGCGCCTCGTAGATGAAATCACCCGCGGTCGCCGTCCACGGCCGCTCCAGGTAGCCCCACTTGCCGGAGATCGTGTAGGCGAACACCTCGTGCGGGTGGTAGTGCCGGTTGACGAGCCCGGCCTGCTTCGCCCGCAGGACGTCCGACCAGGTGTTGTCCTTGACGTTGATCCACAGCGGCCGCGACCCCACCGTCTCGGTGAACGGCACGTAGTAGCGGTCGTCGTCGGTGGCGACCTTCGGCAGGTACACCTCAGGCAGCGCGTCGGGCTTCTGCGAGTTCTCGATCGGCTTCAGGTTCTTCCAGAACTCGGAACCGGCTGCTTCCGGCATCGGGACGGCCCCTTCCCGCTCGTGGTCGTGTTCGTGACCGCGAGTGAACCCCGGAAGGGCCGTCCCTGTCTTTCCCCTGCCGGACCTCGCCGTTTGCACATCCCGGACATGCGCCGGGGGCGCGCGGCGAGACGCCGGTCAGCGGAGCGCTTCGCCGAGCGTGCCGGACGAGGTGTACCCGATCGACAGGACGGTCCCGCGCCCGGGCAGCCGCTCGATGTCGTTGATGCCGACGTACCCGGTGCCGCGATCGGGGCCGCGTACCGTCGTCCACTGGCCGCCGCTGTAGTGCAGGTACAGGGACGAGCCTTGGGCGGACGCGGCGGACATCCACACGCCGCCGTGACCGTCCGGCGTAAGGCCCGCGTAGGCGCCCGTCGACTCCGGTACGGGGATCTCCGTCCAGGACGTCCCGTCCCAGTGCAGAAGCGTGTGCTCGACGCCGAGGATGAGGTCGGTCCGGTAGGCCCACACGTCATCGGGCGCGACGGCGACGATCCGCTTGATGGCACCCCAGTTCGGCTTCTGGATCTGCGCTTCGGTCCAGGTGCCGCCGTCCCAGTGGTAGATGAACGGCGTGTCGGTGGACGTGTCCATGCCGCCGAGCCACACGTCGTGGTCGGAACGGGCCGAGATCGACAGCAGCGCGAGCCTCTCGGCGGGGACGTCCTTCCGCACCCACGCGCCGTCCTCGTAGTGCAGGACGGCCGCCGCGTAGGTGCCGTAGTCCTGCGCCGCGGCCCACGCCCCGCCGCCGCCGCGCGGCGCGGACACGTCGAGCCCGGTGAGCCCGGCCGGGAACGCGACCCGCCGCCAGGCGGCACCGTCCCACCGGACGGCCGTGCCGGAGCCGTCCGGCTGCGGGGCGCCGAGCGCCCAGGCCGAGCGCGGGCCGGACGCGGCGACCGTCCGCAGGCCGCCCTGCGCGACCGACGCGGGCAGCGCCTCGGTCCGCCAGGCGCGACCGTCCCAGCGCAGCATCGCCGGCGCGGACGGCGAGCTCTGCGACCCGACCGCCCACGCGGCGCGCGGCCCGACGGCGGCGATGTCGGTCATGGTGGTGGACGCGGGGAGCTGCGGGACGGGCACGTCCCGCCAGGCGGGCGCCGCCGGTCCGGCGGCGGCGGACGCGGCGGACGCGGCGGGAGCGGCGGCGGGGACGACGCACAGCGCGGCGATGAGCCCGGCCGGGAGCGCCGTGCGGACGGCGGTGGCATTCGTCGAACGGTGCCTCATGCGGTGCCTCCTCGGTGCGACGCCGGAAAATATGCCAGCAGATACTGGGAAGATCAACGGCGCTGGCCGGACCCGGCTACCGGAGCCGCACGGCCCCCGCCGCCTACCGGCGGCGGCTGCGGCGCTCCGCGCCCCTGCGCGCCGCCTCCAGCAGCACCCGCCCGACGACCCCGAGGAACACCAGGTCGCCGAGCATCTGCACGGTCGCCAGGATCCGCGCCGCCGTCGACACGGGCACGATGTCGCCGAAGCCGACCGAGGAGAACACCGTCACGGTGAAGTACATCGAGTCCACCTTCGACAGCCGCTCGGAGAAGTGCCCCGGGCCGTCGCTGTCCATCAGCCGGTACGCCGACGCGAACACCACCAGGAACAGCAGGAGGGACGTCACCAGCGTCTCCACGGCGCGCAGCCATGGCGACGGCGAGCACACGATCGCCCGCGCCTGCCAGCCGACGAGCACGCCCAGCGCCGCCAGCGCCCCGAGCAGCGCCAGCGCGGTCGCGGGCCCGAACCGCACGTCCAGCGGCGCCACCGCGTACAGCGTCAGCGCGCACGCCGAGGTCACCAGCATGCGCGCGATCGTCCGGACGAGCGGGCGGCGCGAGGGAGCGTCCACACCCTGTGGATGCCCGCGTTCACCCTCCGTGATGCTGGACGATCACCATCGGCGGATGCGAGGCTGCCGGACGTGCTGATCCTGGGCGTCCCGGCCCTGCTCTCCCTCGCCGCCTGGCTGTACCTCGCGGCCGCGCACGGCGGCTTCTGGCGCACCCGGACCGGCCTGCAGGACGGCGCCGACCCGCCCGCGTGGCCGCACGTCACCGCCGTGATCCCGGCCCGCGACGAGGCCGCCGTCCTGCCCGGCACGCTCCCGACCGTCCTCGCGCAGCGCTACCCCGGCCGCTTCGACGTCGTGGTCGTGGACGACGCCAGCACCGACGGCACCGCCGAGACCGCCGCCGCGCTCGGCGCGTCCCGGGTCGTCCGGGCCCGCGAGCGGCCCGCCGGGTGGGCGGGCAAGGTGTGGGCGATGTCCGAGGGCGTCCGCGCCGCCGGCGAGCCCGACCTCTACCTGTTCACCGACGCCGACATCGCCTACGCGCCCGGCACGCTGGCCCGGCTCGTCCGCGCCGCGCACGACCGCGACCTCGTCTCCCGGATGGCGACCCTCAACACCGCCACCGCCTGGGAGCGGCGGATCGTCCCCGCGTTCGTGTACTTCTTCGCGCAGCTCTATCCGTTCCGCCGCGTCGCGCGGGGGCGGCGCACCGCCGCCGCGGCCGGCGGCTGCATGCTCGTCCGGCGCGCGACCCTGGAGGCGGCGGGCGGGCTCGCCGCCATCCACGACGCGCTGATCGACGACGTCGCGCTCGGCCGGCTGCTCAAGCGCGCCGGGGCCCGCTGCCGCCTCGACCTCGACCGGGACGTCGTCAGCCGCCGCCCCTACCCGCACCTCGGCGACCTCTGGGCCATGATCGCCCGCAGCGCCTACCACCAGCTCCGCTACTCGCCCGCGCTGCTAGTCGGCACCGTCCTCGGGCTGCTGCTGGTCTACGCCGTCCCGCCCGTCGCGGCGCTCGCCGGCCTGGCGGCCCTCAGCCCGCTGCCCGCCGTCGCGGGCACCCTCGCCTGGGCATTGATGACCGCCACCTACATTCCGATGCTGCGCTTTTACGGACTGTCCCCATTCCGGGCGCCGGGGCTGCCGCTCATAGCGCTCATGTACGCCGCGATGACCGTCGACTCCGCCCGCCTCCATTGGAAAGGCCGCGGCGGAGCATGGAAAGGCCGCGTCAGGTGAGGGACGGTTTCCTTGCGACGCCGCAGAAGGCCGTCACCTCGGGCGGGTCGCCCCACGGATTGGGTTCGGGACGCCATTGCGACACCGACACCACACCCGGATCGAGCAGTTCCAGGCCGTCGAAATAGCCCGCGATCTGCTCCGGAGACCGAAGCTTGTAAGGGTCGCCCGCCTCGGCGCGGGTCTGCTCCGCCTGCGCCGCCGCCTCCGGATCCACCTTGTCGGTGCCGTCCTCCAGCACGAGGAAACTGCCCGGCGCCAGCGCCCCGACGAGCCGGTCGCGGATCTCCTTCGCCTCCGCGTCGTCCCACACGTTCCCGAGAATGCCGAGCATCATCAGCGCGACCGGACGGCCGAAGTCCAGCGTGGCGGCGGCCCGTTCGAGAATGGCGTCCGGCTCCCTGACGTCCGCGCTGATGTAGTCGCACGCGCCCTCCGGGGTGCTGCTGAGCAGGGCGCGGGCGTGCGTCAGCACGAGCGGGTCGTTGTCCACGTAGACGATCCGGGAGCCGGGATTGACCCGCTGCGCGACCTCGTGCGTGTTGTCGACCGTCGGGAGCCCAGTGCCGATGTCGAGGAACTGCCCGATGCCCGCCTCGCCCGCCAGATACCGCACCGCGCGGCCGAGGAACGCCCGCGAGTGGCGCGCCACGTCCACGATTCCCGGATACACCGCGCGGACCTGCTCGCCGACCTCCCGGTCGACCGGATAATTGTCCTTGCCGCCCAGCCAGTAGTTCCAGACGCGCGCCGAATGCGGAACGCTCGTGTCGATGACCGGCTCGTCCGCTGCCATGAACGACGCCCTTCGCTCGGGGGATTCCGCCCCAAATTACCGCACCCTCGCCGAACCCGGACGGCCACCGCGCACCCGCCCTCCCGCGCCTTTCCCGGAAAAGGCTCAGGGCGCCGGTTCGCAGACCACCACCGGGATCGTGCGGTCGGTCCAGCTCTGGTAGGCCCCGTACTCCGGATAGAACTCGACCAGACGGCGCCACAGTTCGGCGCGCTCGTCGCCGCCGGCGGTCCGGGCGACCATCGGCCGCCAGTGCCGGCCGGTGCGGACCGCGACCCGCGGCTCGGCCAGCGCGTTCAGGTACCACTGCGGATGCCGGCCCGTCCCGCCGCGCGAGGCGACGATGACGACGCGGTCGCCGTCCGGCATGCACAGCAGGGCCATGGTGCGCGGCTCGCCCGACTTGCGGCCGATCGTGGTCAGCAGGCAGACGGGCACCCCGGACGGGAAGGCGCTGCCGAAGCGGAAACGGCGGCCGAGCCGCCCGCCGCTCGCCCGGAAGAGCAGGATGTGCCCGCGGGTCACGAGCTTCATCGCCGGTGCGAACAGGGCGGAATCGAAGAACCGGGGCCGGCCGTCGGGCATCGCTCACTCCGTCCATTACGGGAATGGTGAGCATTGTGCCGATTCCGCACGGGGCGGCGCGAGAACCGGCCGCCTCCGGCCGTGCACGGCGGCCCCCGGCCGTGCACGGCGGCACCCGGTCGAGCGCGGCGGCACCCGGTCGAGCGCGGCGGCACCCGGTCGAGTGCGGCGGCCCGCGGTCGAGTGCGGCGGCCACCCGGGGCCCGGCGGCACCCCGGCCGGGCGCGGGTCAGCGGGTCTGCTGGATGCGGATGAGGTTGCCGGCGGGGTCGCGGACGGCGCAGTCGCGGACGCCGTACGGCTGCTCGGCCGGCTCCTGGACGATGTCGGCGTTGCCCGCCTGCAGCCGCTTGAAGGCGCCGTCGAGGTCGGGCGTGGCCAGCTGGATGATGGCGTAGGTGCCCTTGGCCATCATCTCGGCGATGGTGCGGCGCTCGTCCTCGGTGACGCCGGGGTCGGCGGCCGGCGGGTGCAGGACGATGGCCGTGCCCGCCCCGCCGGGCGGCCCGACCGTGATCCAGCGCATCCGCCCGCTGCCGACGTCCAGCCGGACCTCGAAGCCGAGGACGTCCCGGTAGAACGCGAGCGACGCCTCCGGGTCCTCGTGCGGGAGGAACGTCGAATGGATGGCGATGTCCATGCGGGCCAGGCTAACCCGGCGGGCCGTCGGGACCCGGCGAACGGCCCCGCACCGGCCGCGTCACCTGCTTCGCCACGCACGACGGCAGCTCGCCCGGCGCCTCCGCCGCCCGCCGCCGGTAGACGCTCGGCGGCATCCCGACCAGCTCGGCGAACCGGGTGCTGAACGTGCCGAGCGACGAGCAGCCGACCTCGAAGCACACCTCGGTGACGGTGAGGTCGCCGCGCCGCAGCAGCGCCATCGCCCGCTCGATGCGCCGCGTCATCAGGTACGAGTAGGGCGACTCGCCGTAGGCGGCGCGGAACTCGCGGCTGAGGTGCCCGGCCGACATGTTCACGCCGCGGGCGAGCGCCTCGACATCGAGCGGCCGCGCGTACTCCCGGTCGATCCGGTCGCGGACGCGCCGGAGCCGCGCCAGGTCGAGAAGGCGCTGCTCCGAGCCGGGTCTGCGGGCCACATCCGGATCGTACGTGCCGCCGGTGACGTCCTCGCGGCGTCCCGCCCGGCGGCGGAGGCGGGACAGGGCGTCCGGGACGGCCACGGCGGGTCAGCCGCCGACGTAGGCCGCGAGGTGCTCCCCGGTGAGGGTGGAGCGGGCGGCGACGAGGTCGGCGGGCGTCCCCTCGAACACGATCCGCCCGCCGTCGTGGCCGGCGCCGGGACCGAGGTCGATGATCCAGTCCGCGTGCGCCATCACGGCCTGGTGGTGCTCGATGACGATGACGGACTTGCCGGCGTCGACGAGCCGGTCCAGCAGGCCGAGCAGCTGCTCGACGTCGGCGAGGTGCAGGCCCGCGGTCGGCTCGTCGAGGACGTACACGCCGCCGTCCTCGCCCATGTGGGTGGCGAGCTTGAGCCGCTGCCGCTCCCCGCCGGACAGGGTGGTGAGCGGCTGCCCGATGCCGAGGTAGCCGAGCCCGACGTCGGCGAGCCGGCGGAGGATCTTGTGCGCGGCGGGCAGCCGCGCGTCGCCGGCGCCGAAGAACTCCTCGGCCTCCGCGACCGGCATCGCGAGGACCTCGGCGATGTTCCGGCCGCCGAGGCGGTAGTCCAGCACCGCCTCCTGGAACCGCTTGCCCTCGCACTCCTCGCAGGTCACCGCGACCCCGGCCATCATCGCGAGGTCGGTGTAGACGACGCCGGCGCCGTTGCAGGCGGGGCAGGCACCCTCGGAGTTCGCGCTGAACAGCGCGGGCTTCACGCCGTTCGCCTTCGCGAACGCCTTGCGGATCGGGTCGAGCAGGCCGGTGTAGGTCGCCGGGTTGCTGCGCCGCGAGCCGCGGATCGCGCCCTGGTCGATCGCCACGACGCCCGCGCCCGCCGGGATCGACCCGTGCACGAGCGAGCTCTTGCCGGACCCGGCGACGCCCGTGACGACGGTGAGCACCCCGAGCGGGATGTCGACGTCCACGTCTTGGAGGTTGTGCGTGGACGCGCCGCGGATCTCCAGCTTCCCGGTCGGCTCGCGCACCGCCTTCTTGAGCGCGGCCCGGTCGTCGAGGTGGCGGCCGGTGACGGTGCCGGACGCCCGCAGCCCCTCGACAGTGCCCTCGAAGCACACGGTGCCGCCGTTCGTCCCGGCGCCGGGCCCGAGGTCGACGACGTGGTCGGCGATCGCGATCGCCTCCGGCTTGTGCTCCACGACGAGGACCGTGTTGCCCTTGTCGCGCAGCCGCAGCAGCAGGCCGTTCATCCGCTGGATGTCGTGCGGGTGCAGGCCGATCGTCGGCTCGTCGAAGACGTAGGTGACGTCGGTCAGCGACGACCCGAGGTGCCGGATCATCTTGACGCGCTGCGCCTCGCCGCCCGACAGCGTGCCCGACGGCCGCTCCAGGGACAGGTAGCCGAGCCCGATCTCCACGAACGAGTCGAGGGTGTGCGCGAGCTTGGCGAGCAGCGGCGCGACGGACGGCTCGTCCAGCCCGCGGACCCAGGCGGCCAGGTCGCTGATCTGCATCGCGCACGCGTCGGCGATGCTGATCCCGTCGATCTTGGACGACCGGGCCGCCTCGGTGAGCCGGGTGCCGCCGCAGTCCGGGCAGACCATGAACGTCGTCGCCCGCGTCACGAACGCCCGGACGTGCGGCTGCAGCGAGTCGACGTCCTTGGACAGCATCGACTTCTGGATCCGCGGGATCAGGCCCTCGTAGGTGAGGTTGATCCCGTCCACCTTGATCTTCGTCGGCTCCCGGTGGAGGAGGTCGTCCAGCTCCTTCTTGGTGTACTTGCGGATCGGCTTGTCCGGGTCGAAGTAGCCGCAGCCGCGGAAGATCCGCCCGTACCAGCCGTCCATGCTGTAGCCGGGGATCTTGAGCGCGCCCTCGTTCAGCGACTTGTCCGCGTCGTACAGCTCGGTGAGGTCGATGTCGGAGACCGTGCCGCGGCCCTCGCAGCGCGGGCACATCCCGCCGGTGATCGTGAAGCTGCGCCGCTCCTTCACCGTCTTGCCGCCGCGCTCGTACTTCACCGCGCCGCCGCCGCTGATCGACGCGACGTTGAAGGAGAACGCCTGCGGCGAGCCGATGTGCGGCCGGCCGAGCCGGCTGAACAGGATCCGCAGCATCGCGTGCGCGTCGGTGGCGGTGCCGACCGTGGAGCGCGGGTCGGCGCCCATCCGCTGCTGGTCGACGATGATCGCCGTCGTCAGCCCCTCCAGGACGTCGACGTCCGGCCGCGCCTGCGCCGGCATGAAGCCCTGCACGAAGGTGCTGTACGTCTCGTTGATCATCCGCTGCGACTCGGCGGCGATCGTGTTGAACACCAGCGAGGTCTTGCCGGAGCCGGAGACGCCGGTGAACACCGTCAGCCGGCGCTTCGGGATCTCGATGCCGACGTCCTTGAGGTTGTTCTCGCGGGCGCCGTGGACGCGGATCAGCTCGTGGCTGTCGGCGACGTGCGGCGCGGCGTGCGGCGCGTCGGGCCCCGCGGCGTGCGGCATGTCGGGCCGCGCGTCCGGCTCGTCCGCGCTGGTGGTCGTGCTCATGGTCTCTCCATCGGGTCGGCGGGCCCGGAAGGGGCGGGCCGCGTCGGCGTCGCCTGCTCAGTCCGACAGTATGTCCGGTTCGCTCCCGGAGAGGAGTTCGGCCTCCGCCGGGTACCGCCCGGTACCTGCTGCCCCTGGCATCCGAAAGCCCTTACATGCACTCGGTCGTTGTGTAACGTCATGGCCATGCGGACGGCGTACAAGTGCCGGGCCTATCCCGACCCGGTGCAGGCTGCCCTCTTCGGGCGCACATTCGGCTGCGTGCGCCTGGTGTGGAACCTGACGCTCGCCGAACGGCATCGCGCTTGGCAGTCTGAGGGGAAGCGCACCTCCTACAAGCAGACCGACGCCGCGCTCACCGGCTGGAAGAAGACCGGAGAGTTGGCGTTCCTCTCCGAGGTCTCCTCCGTTCCATTGCAGCAGGCGCTGCGGCACCAGCACGCCGCGTTCGCCAACTTTTTCGCCGGACGCGCCCGCTACCCCCGCTTCAAGACCCGAAACTCCCGCCAGTCCGCGCACTACACGCGCTCGGCGTTCCGGATGCGCAAGGGTGAATTGTGGATGGCGAAGACCACCGCCCCGCTGGCGTTCGTGTGGTCCTTTGATGAGGTGGACCTGGCGGCACTGGAACCGACGATGGTGGTGATCTCGAGGGAGCCTGACGACCGCTGGTACGTCACCTTCGCCGTCGATGCCCAAGCCCCCGCCCCCATGGATGCCGCCGGGCATCAGATCGGCGTCGACCTGGGGGTCAAGGACTTCGCGGTGACCTCCGACGGGGACCGCATCGCCAACCCCCGCCATCTGGAGAAGAAGCAGCGCAACCTTGCGCGATACCAGCGACGCATGGCCCGTAAACGGCCTGGTTCGGTCAATCGCCGCAAGGCCAAGGCCAAGGTTGCCCGCGCTCACCGCAAGGTCCGCAACGCCCGCGCCGACTTCCTGCACCGCACCAGCACCAGCCTCGTCAAAAAGGCGGACGTGATCGTGGTCGAGGACCTCGCGGTCGCCAACATGGTCCGCAACCGCATCCTCGCCCGCACCATTTCCGACTGCGGATGGGGCGAGTTCCGGCGGCAGTTGGAGTACAAATGCGAGCGGGCCGGGCGCACTCTGGTGGTGATCGATCGCTGGTACCCCTCGTCCAAGACCTGCTCGCACTGCGGGCACCTGCTGGCCGAGTTGAGCCTTTCCACCCGGGCGTGGACGTGTCCGGGCTGCCGCACCCGGCACGACCGGGACGTCAACGCGGCCAAGAACATCCTTGCGGCTGGTCGAGCCGTAGCCGGGGGCACCCCTGGCGATGTCTGTGGAGCTGATGTCAGACGGCAAGGGTCCCCCCTTCCGCAGTCGGCTGCGAAGCAGAAACACCCACAGCGCGAGCCGTAGGGATCTCCTCCCTTAAGGGAAGAAGGAAGTCAATTGTCCTGGATCAGCTCTTGTCCTGGATGAGCCCGAGGACGTTGCCGTCGGGGTCGGTGAACGTGGCGACCAGGCGGCCGCCGCCGACGTCGCGGGCGGCCTCCTTGAGCGCCGCGCCCGCCGCCGTCACCTCGGCCAGCTTCGCCTCGATGTCCGGGACGTGCCAGTACGCGACGGGGGAGTCCATCTGCTGCGGCCCGCCCTGCGGCACCAGCCCGATGTGCTGGCCCTCGGCGTCGAAGCCGACGTAGTACTCCGAGTCGGCCGTCGGGGAGACGCCGAGCAGGGCGGTGTAGACGGCCTTGGCCGCGGCCAGGTCGGTCACCGGGTGCAGGACCGTCTTGATCCCCTGGGTGGAAGACTCGCTCATGATCGCTCCTTGGGTCGTGGCGGACGCCCCGTCCGGGGCGCCCTGCCGGTCACGCTAGTTCCGGCCCGGTCATCGGCGCTTCTTGATTCCTGACCGGTCTGGTCAGCCGTCCCACCTGCGACGACGCGGCCGGTCCCGGGCGGCGGGCGGGGGCGCGTGCCGGGTCGCGCCCGGGGCGCGCCGGGTCGCGCGCCGCCCGGGACCGGCGCCGGTCAGCCCCACGCGCCGGCGATCTGGCGGGTGGTGGCGTTCAGCCGGTTGAACATGTTGGTGACGCCGATCATCAGGACGATCGCGGCCAGCTGCTTCTCGTCGAAGTAGGTGGCGGCGGTGTCCCAGACCTCGTCGCTCACCGCGTCGGGACGGTCCGCGAGGCGCGTCGCGGCCTCCGCCAGCTCCAGCGCGGCCCGCTCCTCGTCGCTGAAGTACGGGGCCTCCCTCCACGCGGCGACCAGCGCGAGCCGCTCGTCGCTCACGCCCGCCTTCCGGGCCGTCTTCGCGCCGGCGTCGACGCACGCGCTGCACCCGTTGATCTGGCTGACGCGCAGGTGCACCAGCTCGAGCGTCTGCTCGTCCACCCCGCCGGAGTGCACCGCCTTGAAGACCTCCTGGATCGGCTTCATGGCGTCGGACAGGATGACGGCGGGGTTCTGCATACGGGACTGCATCTCGGTGTTCTCCCTCTTCAGGGGCCTTGCGGCCGGTGCCCCGCTCCGTTCGGGGCGTGGCACCATCACAGCCGGGCGGGCTTGCCTTGACGACGGCGATGGGACACCGTGGGACAGCCGA
This sequence comes from Actinomadura sp. NPDC048394, assembly GCF_040651755.1. NCBI lineage: Bacteria > Bacillati > Actinomycetota > Actinomycetes > Streptosporangiales > Thermomonosporaceae > Actinomadura > Actinomadura sp. NPDC048394. Next base: position 28,474 of record NZ_JBEZJL010000048.1, read on the forward strand.
AACGGCCTTGACCAGCGGCGGGCGCGCCCGGATCGTTTCGGCGGGTGTGGGACAGGAGGCGGGGGAACGGTGGTCGTGCAGCAGCAGCGGACGGCGCGGGCCGACCCGCAGGACGAGCTCGCCGCCCGGCTGCGGCTGCTCCAGGAGCTGTCCGGACGCGGCGTCCGGGCCCTCGCCCGCGACACCGGCCTCAGCTCGTCGTCGCTGTCGCGCTACCTCGGCGGGCAGACCGTCCCGCCGTGGCCCGCGGTGCTCGCGCTGTGCCGGCTCGTCAAGCGGGACCCGCGGCCGCTGCGCCCGCTGTGGGAGCGGGCGTCGAACCCGCTGCCGGCGCCGCCGAAGACCAGCCGCCAGGTGCAGCCGCCGTCGCCGCCGTCCGGCGCACCGCGCCCGCCCCGCAACGACCTGCCGCGCGACGTGCCCGACTTCACCGGACGGGAGGACGAGCTCGCCGCCGTCCTGGACGCCGTGGCGGGCAGCCGGGTCGTCGCCGTCGACGGCATGGCGGGCGTCGGCAAGACGTGCCTGGCGGTGCACGCCGCGTACCGGCTCGCCGGCGACCATCCCGACGCGCAGCTCTACCTGGACCTGCACGGGTTCACCGAGGGCCGCGAGCCGCTCGACCCCGACACCGCGCTGCGGGCGCTGCTCGCCGCGCTCGACGTCCCGTCGGAGAAGGTCCCGCAGGAGGGCGGCGTCGAGCCGCTGGCGGCGTGCTGGCGGTCGGAGCTGGCCGGCCGGCGCGCCGTCGTCGTCCTGGACAACGCCGCCGACGCCGAGCAGGTCCGGCCGCTGCTGCCCGGCGCGGGCCCGTCCGTCGCGCTGATCACCAGCCGGAACCGGCTGCTGGGCCTGGACGAGGTGCCGCCGGTGTCGCTGGACGTGCTGTCCCCGGCGGAGAGCGCGGAGCTGCTGGCCCGCGCCAGCGGCGAGGCCGCCTCCGGCGGGCGGCTGGCGCGCGAGCCGGAGGCGGCGGCGGAGGTGCTGCGGCTGTGCGGGCACCTGCCGCTCGCGCTGCGGCTCGCCGCGGCCCGGCTGCGGCACCGGCCGGGCTGGACCGTCGGGATCCTCGTCGAGCGGATGGCGGAGGGCTCCGGCGAGTTCGACACGGCGTTCGCCATGTCCGTCCGGCAGCTCGACCGGGCCCAGCGCCGGCTGTTCCGGCTGCTGGGGGAGCTGCCCGGGTCGTCGTTCGACGAGTACGTGGCGGCGGCGCTGGCGGACGTCCCGCCGCGCACCGCCCGGGCCATGCTGGAGGACCTGGTCGACGCGCATCTCGTCCAGCAGCCGGCGGCCGGCCGGTACCGGCTGCACGACCTGGTGCGCCAGCACGCGCGCCGGGCCGCCGCCGAGCAGGACCCGCCGGCGGAGCGGGAGCGGGCGCTGGCCCGGGTCCTCGGCTACTACGTGCACGCCGCCGCGGCGGCGGACGCGGCGATGCCGTTCCCGGCGGGCAGCCGGACGGCCTCCGCGGGCCCCGCGCCGGCCGAGGTGCCGCGGTTCGCCGACAAGAACGCGGCGCTCGCCTGGTTCGGCGCCGAGTACGGGAACCTGATGGCCGCGTTCCACGCCGCGGTCGCGGCCGGCGCCGACGCGCACGTCTGCGAGCTGCCGCGCTTCATGCGGGCGTACTTCGCGCGGCGCTGCGGGACGACGCACCTCAACGCCCTGTTCGAGCGGTCGGTGGACGCGGCGCGTCGGCTCGGCGACCCGCTCTGGCTCGCCGAGGCGCACAGCGACCTCGGCTTCGCCCGGTACAACGCGGGCCGGATGGCGGAGGCCGGCGCCGCGTACGAGGCGGCGGAGCCGCTGGTGTCGGTGGCGGGCGACGTCCTGTCGCAGGCGGAGCTGACGATCCGGCGCGGCTATCTGATGTGGGACGAGGGGCACGTCGAGGAGCCGCTCGAGCTGTTCCGCACGGCCGGGCGGCTGTACGAGGCGGCCGGCTGCCCGATGGGCGCCGCCCACGCCACCGCGTACGAGGCGTGGGCGCTGCTGCAGCTCGGGCACCGCGAGGACGCGGCGCGGCTGGCTCGCAAGGCGCTGGACGTCCCGCACTCCGACCCCGCGTGGCCGCCCGCGCTGACGGCCCGGATCACGCTCGGCGTCGCCATCGCCCGCGAGGAGCCCGGCGAGGCCGTCCGGTACCTGCACGAGGCCCTGGACATGGCGCGCGACGACGGCCACAAGCACAACGAGGCGTGGTGCCTCAACTGCCTCGGCGTCGCGCTGCGCCGGATGGGCCGGTACGAGGAGGCGCTGGACGCCCACCGGCGGGCGTTCGCGCTGCTCGACGAGCTGTTCGAGGAGCACTGGAAGATCCACTACCTCAACGGCTACGGCGAGACGTGCCGGCTCGCGGGCCGTCCCGAGGAGGCGCTGCGGCTGCACCGGCGGGCGCTGGAGCTGGCCCCGGAGGTCGGGTACCGGCACGAGGAGGCGCTGGCCCACGCGGGCATCGCCGCCGTCCTCGACGGCACGGACCCGGCCGCGGCGGCGGAGCACCGCGCCGCGGCCGAGGCCGTGCTGCGGGACCTCAGCCCCGGGCCCGCGCCGGCGGCGCGGTGAGCGCGTAGATCAGCAGGATCGACATCGCGATCGTCAGCACCGACCACAGCGGGAACGCCCGCAGGAACGCGATGTGGCCGATCGCCGCGAGGACGGCGAACAGCACCCCGACGACGCGCGCCCACATCCGCCCGGCGATGATCCCCGCGCCGACGGCGATCTGGACGGCGCCGAGGATCAGCCAGAACCAGCCCCAGGCGGTGAAGTCGAACACCATGATCTTGCTGCTGCCGACGAGGTAGTAGTCGTCGTTGAACAGGCCGACCAGCCCGTCGATGACGTTGAACGCGCCGATCACCATGGCGAGGGTGCCGGCGAACGTCAGCCAGCCGGACGTCTGCGGGAGGTGCCGGGCCGAGCCGTGCGCCATCCTGGTCATCGTGGGCCTCCCCTGCTCGAAGCCGGAGTCGAATGCCCGAAAGATCCCCCTTGTCCGACCGGCCGCAACCGCGTCCCGGGTTCTTTTGGCCCGCGCCAGGGCGAAACGTGCCCGAAAGCTGACGCACCCTTATGGGCGACTCTTTGCGCGGCAGGGTTTTTGGTGCGGTTTGCGGTGGGACATACCCGTGCCATGGACGGACCCGCGTTCAACGACCGGACCGATTTCGAGAACGCCGCGCGCGGCAAGGTGGCGTCGCTGTCGCCCGGGGCCGTGCGGGACGCCGGCGGCCGCGTCGTCTGGGACGCCGACGCCTACGCGTTCCTCGACGGACCCTGCCCGGAGTCGGCGAACCCGTCCCTGTGGCGGCAGTCGCAGCTGTGCGCCATGCAGGGCCTGTTCGAGGTCACCGACGGGATCTACCAGGTGCGGGGCCTGGACCTGTCGAACATGACCCTCGTCGAGGGCGACCGCGGCGTGATCGTCATCGACCCGCTCGTCTCCGCCGAGACGGCCGCCGCCGCGCTGGCGCTCTACCGCGAGCACCGCGGCGACCGGCCCGTCAGCGGCCTCGTCTACACCCACTCCCACGTCGACCACTTCGGCGGTGCCGAAGGCGTCATCCCGCCCGGCAACCCCGAGACGGTGCCGATCCTCGCCCCGGCCGGATTCCTGGAGCACGCCGTCGCCGAGAACGTCTACGCGGGCACCGCGATGGGCCGCCGCGGTGTCTACCACACGGGCGTCCTGCTGCCGAAGGGCCCGGACGGGATGATCGGCACCGGCCTCGGGCAGACCGCCTCGTCCGGACGGGTGACGCTCGTCCCGCCGACCAAGGACATCACCCGGACCGGGCAGGCGGAGGTCCTCGACGGGGTGCGGATCGTCTTCCAGCTCACCCCCGGCACCGAAGCGCCCGCCGAAATGAACTTCCATTTCCCGGACCGGCGCGCTCTGTGCCTCGCGGAGAACGCCACCCACAATCTGCACAACATCCTGACGCTGCGGGGCGCGCTCGTGCGCGACGCCCGCGTCTGGGCCCAATACCTGGACGAGGCCATCGAGCTTTACGCGGACTGCACCGACGTGGCGTTCGCGTCCCACCACTGGCCGACCTGGGGCCGCGACGAGATCGTCGCGTTCCTGTGCCAGCAGCGCGACCTCTACGCCTACCTGCACGACCAGACGCTCCGGCTCCTCAACCAGGGCCATACCGGCATCGAGATCGCCGAAATGATGGAACTGCCGCCCGCCCTCGCCAACGCCTGGCACGCGCGCGGCTATTACGGCTCGGTCAGCCACAACGTCAAAGCCATCTACCAGCGCTACATGGGCTGGTTCGACGGCAATCCCGCGCACCTATGGGAACACCCGCCCGTAGAGGCGTCCCGCCGGTACGTCGAATGCATGGGCGGCGCCTCGAAGACGATGGCGATGGCCCGCGACTACGCCGCCAAGGGCGACCTGCGGTTCGCGGCCACGCTGTTCGACCACGTCGTCTTCGCCGACCCCGGCAACGCCGACGCGAAAGCCGGCCTCGCCGACGTTTTCCAGCGCCTCGGCGAGGGCGCCGAGAACGGCATCTGGCGCAACTTCTACCTGACCGGCGCGATGGAACTGCGCGAGGGCATCAAACCGGTCCCGACGAGCATTTCCGGCGGCATGACGGCGGGGCTGACCGCCGAGCAGGTCTTCGACTCGATGGCGATCCGCGTGAACGGCCCGAAGGCGTGGGACGAGCACCTGACCATCGACTGGCATTTCACCGACTCCGGCGACCGCCACCGCATGACGCTGTCCAACGGCGCCCTCACCCACCGCCGCACCGGCACCCCGCCCGGTCCCGCCGACCTGACCCTGACCCTCACCAGACCGGCCCTGTTCGCCCTGGTCAAGGGCGACTCCACCGAAGGCGTCGACCTGACCGGCGACACCTCCGCCCTCCGCCGCCTCCTGGCCCTCATGGACGACCCCGTCCCGAACTTCCCCATAACAACCCCCTGACCACCGGCTAGCTTCGAGGCCCCCATTCGTCCACCGGCATCTCGACCAGCGCGCCGTCGGCGTTGTACCCGAAAAACCTCGGCGGCCCCATTCTGCTGACGGCTTCCGCGATCTCGGTCTCATATCTGGCGACCTCGTCCGGATCCGACGGATCGGTGAGCCGGAACCCGAGAAGGCCGACCTCATCCGGATCGGCGTCGTCCGGCCGGATCTCGCCTTCCAGAACGAACCCCAGCAGCCCGCGCAGTGCCTCTTCACCCAGTTCCAGAGGATGGAACGGCAGCGGGTAAGGCTCCTCCGACCATTCGGGCTCGTACGGGACCGGATGCTCCCCGGCCCAATAGGGCGCCTCGAACGGGAACGGCTCACCGATGTTCTCGATGACCCCGTTGTCGGGGGACAGGCTCAGCGAACGGACCAGCCGCCCGTCCTCCCATACCGCGAAGGCCAGCCAGTCGACGACACTGTGCATCGCGTGCAGGATCAGCCGCCGCCCCGCGCTCGCCTCGACCAGACGGGCCGGGAGCCGCGACGGTTCGTCGAGCATGACCCGCTGATCGCAGACGATGTCGAGCCCCGGGAGCCGCGTGGCGAAGGTCGTCCCGTAGGGCGGGTAGCAGCCATCGCCCAGCGTGGACGATTCCTCCTCCTGGACCGCCCATCCGGGATACAGCCGGTCGAGCAGCGCCGCGGTCGCCTCCGGATCCGGTGCGGGGGCCGCACGAAGGACCTCGCCGACATCGCCGTCCGCGTAAACCAGCAGGCCGGTCTTGGCTCCCATGCCACACTCCCTCGTCCATTCCGTAGCGCCGGGAGAGTATCGGCCGGCTAGGACAGTCGCGGGTTTCAGGTGGGCTTTCTTGCCAGGACGAGGCGGAAGCGGGGGGCGCCGTCGGGCCGGCGGCCCAGAGCCGGCAGGGGGACGGTCGTCACGTCGAATCCGGCCGCCGCCAGGTCGTCGCGGACCGCGCCCAGCGGGCAGGTGCGGTAGTACATGACGAACGGGGGTCGCCAGATCGCGTTCCGGACGCGCATGACCGCGTCGAAGCCGAGCAGCGCCCAATACGGCACCGACGTGACGGGCGGTGGACCGCCAATCGGAAAGGCGAAGAGGCCGCCGGGGCGAAGCGCCCGATGCACGCCCGCGAAAACCGCCGGACGCTCGGAGGGCAGCAGATGGCCGAGCGCCCCGAACGTCACGGCCAGATCGAATTCCGCACCGAAGGAAAGGTCCCGCACGTCGGCCCGGACCAGTTCGGCGTCCGGATGCGCTTCGCGCGCCTGCGCGAGCATTCCGGAGCTGAAGTCGACTCCGGCTATCCGCCCCTGGCATACGGCCGCGAGCGTGCGCATTCCCGCGCCGGTGCCGCAGCACACGTCCAGTCCCCGCTCGAACGGCCCGAGCGGACGCAGCGCGTCGGCGGTCGCGTCGAGAACGCCGTCGGGCGTCCGGAAAGGCGTGTGGTCGAACTTCGGCGCGAGCAGGTCGTACCCCCGCTCGACCGAGGACAGCGCCTGCACCGCCAGCTCCCGCAACGACGGCCCCTGAGACGAGAACACCGCCCAAGGCTACTCGCGGCGGGTCATCGGGGCGCCGCCGCCTCCAGGTCGCCGACGCCGCCGGACATGATCGTGCGGACGTGGTCGGTGATGTGCCGCAGCGGCCAGTCCCACCAGGCCAGGGCGAGGAGGCGGTCGATGTCGGCGTCGGAGTAGCGGCGGCGGACGAGCCTGGCCGGATTACCGCCGGCGATGCCGTAGTCGGGGACGTCGTCGACGACCACGGACCCGGACGCGATGATCGCGCCGTTCCCGATGCGGACGCCCGGCATCACCAGCGACCGGTAGCCGATCCAGACGTCGTTGCCGATCACGGTGTCGCCGCGTCCAGGAAGGCCGGTGATGAGGTCGGCGTGCTCGGCCCACGACCCTCCCATGATCGGGAACGGGAACGTCGACGGGCCGTCCATGCGGTGGTTCGCGCCGTTCATGAGGAACCGCACGCTCGTGCCGAGCGCGCAGAACCTCCCAATGACGAGCCTTTCCGGCCCGTAGTGGTAGAGCACGTTGCGGGTCTCGAAGGCGGTCGGGTCGTCCGGGTCGTCGTAGTAGCTGAACTCGCCGACCTCGATCAGCGGCGATGTGACCAGCGGTTTCAGCAGCACGACGCGCGGCTGCCCGGGGATCGGGTGCAGCACGGTCGGGTCGGCGGGCACGGGCGGCATGCGCGTTCGTCTCCTTCGCGGCGCGATGCGTCGTTCCGGCGCTAATGCGACGATCGACGCATTAAGATAGTGGCACGATGCCGTCCCACCGAGCAACCGGAGCACCGCCGATGACGCCACCGGCAGACGCCGAGCCCGCGCCGCCGCCGCGCCGCCGCCCCGGCGGCCGCACGGCTCGCGTCCGCGCGCAGGTCCACGAAGCCGTCCTCGCGGAACTCGGCGAGCAGGGCTACGACGCCCTCACCATGGAGGCCGTCGCCGCCCGCGCCGGCGTCCACCGCGCCACCGTGTACCGGCGCTGGGGCGACGTCGGCGGCCTGCTCGCCGACGTCCTGGACGCCGCGTCCGACGACGCCTGGCAGCCCCCCGACACCGGCTCCCTGGAACGCGACCTGGCCGGGCTGAACCGCGAGATCCAGGACGCCATGACCGCGCGGCCGCCGGTCATGGCGGCGCTGATCGCCGCCTCGTTCCGCTCCGAGAAGGCCGAACGCGCCCAGCGGCGGCTCTGGGAGGACCGCTACGCCCGCTGCGAGATCGTCGTCGCCCGGGCCGTCCGCCGCGGCGAGATCCCCCCGGGCACCCACGCCCGCCGGCTCCTGATCACCGCGACCGCCCCCCTATACCACCACCTGGTCCTGCTCCGCACGCCCCCCGACCCGGACCTCCCCGACCACGCCGCCCGAACCGCCGCCCTAGCCGCCACCGCCGGCGCCTTCACCGGCACGGATCGCTGAGCCGCGCCCGCCTCCGGCGCCGACCGCTCATGCGGCCGACCGCTCATGCGAACGCGGCCCGGTGGTCGCGGGCCCATGTCGCGTAGGTGCGCGCCGGACGGCCGAGGACGGCGGCCACGTCGGCGGTCAGCCGGGCGTTCCCCCCTTCGGCGATGAACCGCTGGCCGCGCATGGCGCCCTCGGCGAACTCCGGGTCCCGGCCCGCCGCGATCATCTGCTCCTTCGCCGCGTCCGGCGGCACGTCGACGATCCCGATCGGGCGGCCGAGCACTTCCCGCAGGATCGCCACCTGGTCGGGCGCGCTCAGCAGCTCGGGGCCGGTCAGCGTGTAGGTCCGCCCCGCATGGCCCGGCGCGGTCAGCGCCGCGACCGCCACCTCGGCGACGTCGCGCGGATCGATCACGCCCTGGGCGCCGTTCCCGGTCAGGTTGGCGACCGGCCGCCCGGTGCGGATCCTGGAGGCCCAGTGCAGCGTGTTGGTGGCGAAGCTGCTCGGCCGCAGGATCGTCCACTCCGCCCCGCCCGCCCGCAACGCCTGCTCGCCGGGCAGATGCCAGCCGCCTGCCCTGACCTCGGTGTCCTCGCCGGTGCCGATGGCCGACAGCTTCACCACCCTCCGGACGCCCTGGGACCGCGCGGCGTCGAGCATCGCCCGGTCGTGCCGCTCGATCCAGGGGCCCGGCGCGTCCAGCAGGAAGACCGCGTCGCACCCGGCCACCGCGCCGTCGAGGGAGCCGGGGTCGTCGAAGTCGCCCCGGACGACCTCCGCCGGCAGGCTCCTGCCGTCCGGGTTCCGCGTCATCGCCCGGACCCGCTCGCCGCGCTCGGCCAGGATCCGGACCACTTCCGTTCCGATGGTGCCCGTCGCACCCGTCACGAGGATCATGCCGGGCACTCTGCCGCCCCGCCCCACGGCGGATATAGGAAGAAACGGCAGGCCGTAGAGTCGTCGGCGTGGACGCGATGACCCCCATGCCCGCGCTCCGGCCCTGGATCGCCGACGTGGCGCTGATGCGGCCCGACGGCGACCGGCCGATCGTCCACCTCCCCGACGCCGCCACCGCGCTCGTCTACCGCAGGACCGGCGCCCGGGACGGCGACCTCCGCGTGGTCGGCCCCCGCAGCCGCGCCTCCTACAACCCGGGCAAGGACCTGCCGATGTGCGTCCGGGCCCGGTTGCGCCCGGGTGCCGCCCGGACGCTGCTCGGCGTCCCGGCCGGCGAGCTGCGCGACCGGGCCGTCCCGCTCACCGACCTGTGGGGCGACCGCGCCGCCCGCCTCGAAGCCCGGCTCAACGAGCTGACCGGCCCCGACGCGATCCTGCGGGCCGTCGAGCACGCGCTGCTCGACGGGCTGCGCGACGGCGCGGACCCGCGCGACCTGCTGCTTCGCGAGGCCGTCGAGTCGCTGTCCACCACCGGGGAACGGGTCGCCGCGCTCGCCCGGCGGCTCTCGGTCAGCGAGCGCCACCTGCGCGACCTGTTCACCGACCGGGTCGGCCTGCCGCCCAAGCGCTTCGCCCGCATCCAGCGCGTCCGCACGGTGCTGGCCCGCGTGGGCTCCGCGCAGTGGGCGGGCCTCGCCTCCGATACCGGCTACTACGACCAGTCCCACATGACGGCCGACTTCCACGCGCTCATGGGCGTCTCCCCGGCCGCTTTCCGCGCCGGCCGCCTTCCTGCGAGCACGCCCTGCTCCGCATAAGGAAAAGGCCCGGAGCCTCCTTCAGGAATCGATCCGGCAAAATTCTGGAAAGCGCTGGATAGCGCTTGCTCGTCCGAACACATCCCGGGGTGGCGACGGACGAGCGAAGGCATGGACATGTCCGATGAACGGGTCATCGATCCGCAGGGCGCATACATCTGGGACGGGTGGGGGACCTGCCTGTCGTGGTGGGCGAACACCGAGCTGGGGGCGCGCGACGACCTGGCGGCAGCCCTGTTCGGCCTGGAAACGGCCAGGGTGGAGAGCTCCGGCCGGGAGATCGAGCTTCCCGGGTTGGGACTGAACATCGTGCGCTACAACCTCGGAGCCTGCACCTGGACGGACGGGTCGGCGATGGTCGAGTCGCCCGCCATCGTCCGGCGCAAGCAGATCGAGACGTTCCACGACGGCGAAGAGTGGAACTGGCGTGCGGACGCGAACCAGCGGAACATGCTGGTGAAGGCGCGCGACGCCGGCGCCGACACCTTCGAGATGTTCTCGGTCTCACCGCCATGGTGGATGACGGTCAACGGGAATCCGTCCGGCGCTGAGCAAGGCGAGCAGGACAACCTGGAATTCCAGTATCAGGATGCGTTCGCGCGCTTCATCGCGACGGTGGCCAGGCGTGCCCGCGACGAGTGGGGCATCCGCTTCTCGTCGGTCGAGCCGTTCAACGAGCCGTCGCTGGACGGATGGCACGCGCGGCAGAACCAGGAAGGGTGCCATTTCACGCTCGGGGCGCAGGAGGCGGTCATCGAGTGCCTGCGCCGCGCGCTGGACGAGCATGGCTTGGACGACGTGCTGATCGCCGCTTCCGACGAATGCCGTTACGGGGACGCGGTCGATACCTGGCAGAAGTTCACCGACGGCACCAGACGGCTCGTCGGCCGCGTCAACGTGCACGCGTACGAGCCCGACGAGAAAGGCCGCAGCCGCACAAGGCTCCGCGAAGCCGTCGGCGAAGAGCTTCCGATATGGCAGTCAGAGTACTCGGAAGGGCAGCCCGACGGATTGGCGATGGCGCTGAGCATCAGCCGCGACATCCGGTATCTCCGGCCGACCGGCTGGGTCTGCTGGCAGCCGGTGGAAGCACTCGACTGGGGTCTGCTGGACGGCGAGTATGACGACCAGACCCCGAATCCGAACGGCGGAGCCCGAGGGACGCTGCAAGGGCAAGTAGGCGGCGTCAACACGAAGTATCACGTCCTCGCCCAATACACTCGCCATATCAGGCCGGGGATGCGAATCCTGAGGTCCGGGCACGCGAACACCGTTGCCGCCCACGCCCCGTCCGCCCGGCGGCTGGCGTTGGTCACCGTGAACGACGGCCGGAAACGAACCGTCACCCACGACCTGCGGCCCCTGACAAGGGGCACGAACGCGGCCAGCATGTGGGTCACCGACGCGTCCGATGCCCCCGGCGCGCGCCGGTACGCCCGCGGGCCCGACGCTGATTCCCGGGACGGCCTGCTCACGGTGGTCCACGAGGCGAACACGGTCACGACCATGGAGGTCGCCGGCCTGTGAGCGCAGGCGTTCAGCGGCGCAAGAACACTTCATGACCCGCCTGTGGTTTTCGTCGTCTCCGGGGCGGGGGACGGTGCAAATGCATCGCTGCGTGAGGATGCAGCGCCGCGGCGGCGCGCGACGCAGCATCCGGGGAGAACCGTGAGTCGGACACGTCGAGCGGCAATGTCGGGAACAGTCGCCGGAATGCTCGCCCTATTGGCGTTGTCTCCCGCCGTCGCCGCAGCCCGGACGGGCGCGGTGCGGCAACCCGGAACCGCCGCCGGCAAGTCCAGGCCGCTACCGCCCAAGCTTCCGCGGAACTTTCACGGAAAAGGCAAATGGATCGTCCGGGACCTGGGTATCACGGTGCCGTTCACCTGGACGGGACTCAACGGCGACAGCCAGATGATCGCTGGAGGCCCCCGCTACCCGATCTGGTTCACCAACCTCATCTACCACGGCTCGCTCTACACGCTGACCTACAAATGGCCTGGCCTCGACGACCACCGCTGCTCCCGCATTCCCGGATTCACCCTGGACACCCTGAACCAGAAGCTCGGCACGGCACGCTTCGTCGGACGGGAGACGCTGCAGCGGAACCCGCGACGCCACGTGAACCACTGGAGGGTCGGCGTCGTCGTGCCGCAGCTGCCTCCCGGCAAGCACCTCCGCTTTCCGCTCGCCCTCGGCGACGTCTACGTCGACCAGCGCGACCGGGGGACGTTCTGGCAGGTGCTCCAGTTCGGCGTCCAGAACCTTTTCGATCCGGAACTGGACGAATGGCTTGTGATGAACACCTTCAAGCACACCCCCGGAAAAGTCCGCCTTCCCCGCCGGTGCCCGCGGTAAGGGCGACGCGGGCCGCGTGTGAGAGAGTGGTCCATGCCCTTGAGCGCGTATCACCTCAGGACTTCCATCGCCGTCTCCGACATTCAGAAGGCCGTCGAGTTCTACGAGGGAAAGCTGGGCCTGCAGGCTCTGTGGTCCGGCCCCAGTGCCAGAATCGCCGGCGGCAGCCGCGTCTACGCGTCCGGCGGCGGCCCGGCGCTGAACGTGTACCAGTCCGTCACCGCCGGAAAGACCGACGCGACGCTGGCGACGTGGTACGTCGACGACATCGACCGGATCGTTGACGAGCTCGCCTCGTCCGGCGTCGAATTCGTCCGCTACGACCAGTTCGAACACGACGCCCGAGGGATCACCCCGCGGGCCGGCGGCGGCCGCATCGCCTGGTTCCAGGACCCGGACGGCAACACCTTCGCCATCGAAGCCGACGCCTGACCCCCATCGCGGACGCCTGTCGCGGCCGCTCAGCCCTGGCGCGCCGGCCGGATGGTCAGGTCGCCGATCTCGACGTCCTCGGGCTGGTCGATCGCGAACGCGATCGCCCGCGCCACCGCCGCCGGGTCGATGCCGAGGTCGGCCATGTTCCGCCTGGCCTGCTCGCGCACGGCCGGATCGTCGACGGCGTTGTCGATGAGCTCGGTTCGGACGTAGCCGGGGGAGATCGACGTCGTCCGCAGCACCCCGTCCGTGCTCTCCTGCCGCAGGCCCTCCAGGAGGGTGCGCACCGCGTTCTTCGTCCCCGCGTACACCGCCTGCGTGGGGACGATCTTCAGCCCGGACGTCGAGACGACCGTGACGAGGTGACCGGTGCCCTGGCGGCGGAACACGGGCAGGGCCGCGGCGATCCCGTGCAGGATCCCCTTGACGTTCACGTCGACCATCGCCGACCAGCCGTCGACGTCCAGGTCGGCGACGGGGCCGATCCTGCTGACCCCGGCGTTGCCCACCAGGACGTCCAGCTTGCCGAAGCGCTCGACGGCGAGATCGACGAGCGACCGGAGGTCGCCGGGTTCGGTGACGTCCACGCGCGTGGCGGCCGCCTCGCCGCCGGCGGCTTCGATCTCGCCGACGAGCCGGTTCAGCCGGTCGGTGCGGCGGGCGCCGAGGACGACGGCCGCGCCGAGCGAGGCCAGGTGGCGGGCCGTCGCTTCACCGATCCCGCTGCTGGCTCCGGTGATCGCGACGACCTTGCCTTGGATGGTCATGCAGAACCTCCGCCTAGAATGGGACACATGTCCGGTTACTCCGACCAGCCTAGCGGACACGTGTCCGGTTCTGTCGAAGGCCGCGGGACGAGGCGCGCGGACGCGCAGCGCAACCGCGAGCGGATCCTCCAGGCGGCGCGCGACCTCGTCCACGAGCCGGGGGAGCTGAAGCTCAACGCCGTCGCGAAGGCCTGCGGCATCGGGCAGGGCACGCTGTACCGGCATTTCCCGACACGCGAGGACCTCCTCGCCGAGGTGTACCGCCACGAAGTGGAAGAACTGGTCGCCGCGGCTCCGCGCCTGCTGGCGACCCATCGGCCGCTGGACGCGCTCGCGGCGTGGTTCGACCGGGTGGCCGCCTACGCCCGCGTCAAGCGCGACGTGTTCGCCGCCATCGAGGCTGCGACGTGGCAGGACCTCGCCGCCCACAGCCTCGGCCCGATCGGCGAGGCGGTGGAACTGCTGCTGGCCGCCGGCCGCTCGTCCGGCAGCGTCCGCCCGGACGCCGAGGCCCGCGACGTCATCGTCCTCATCAGCTGGCTGTCGCGCCTGGACGACGCCGAACTCGACGCGCGAGGCCCGCGCCTGCTGTCGATCCTCATCAACGGCCTCCGCACCCACCCCGCCCCCGACCCGCCGGGTGCTCCCCGAGGATGATCACCTCTGGACGCGGCCCTGACCACCGCAACCGCAGCCGTAATCCCACCGCGACGCCTAGCCCGAAATAGGCGAGACGGTAAGCGCGCTGATTCCTGGGTGGGATCACGGCTTCACGGATCGAGGAGTGTCACTGATGGTCAGCGTGAGTATGGAGACCGCCGAACAGACGGAACAACGGCTACGCAGTGTCATCGCCCAGGCGGAACTCGTCGTGCATGACGGCGTCTGGTGTTTTGAGGAGTCTCCGGCCGACCGTCCGCCGGCGCTCACTCCCGAGACGCTCGCTGTCGTCCGCGACCAGGAGACCTGGAGCCGCCTGGTCCCGTTCCAGAAGGGCGACGGCATCGAACGCTTCGGCATCTTCTCTTTCCACTTCGCGGACCAGATGGACAACAGCGGTTTCGTCGGCTGGCTCGCCACCCACCTCAAGGCCGAACTGGGCACCGGCGTCTTCGTCGTCTGCGGCAGTAACCGCGCCCGAGGCGGCATCTATGACTACTGGGGCTGCCCCATAGACCTGCTCGACCAGGCCGTCACGGTAGTAGAGAAGCTACGAGCCCACTGACTGCACAAAAGCCGGGGCGCGGGAGGACGTCTTCCTTACCCATCGAAACCTCCTGATGGGCGTGGCCTTGCAGGGTCGAGGGTCGGTGACGCCGAAGACGTAGTGCAGGAAGCATGGCTGCGGTGGTCGAAAAACCGATGACGGCGCGGTGGCGGATCCCGAAGCGTTCCTGGTGACGGTCACGACCCGGCTCGCCACCGCGGGGGCAAGCCAACCGAGTCGAACGCCGCGACCCGTGATGCAAGTTCACGAGGCGGCCCGCCGACCTCGCTGTTCCAACCGCCGAACATGCCGCTCATGCTGCCCGGCATTCCGCCGTTGGGCGCGGTCGATGACCAACGTCTGCGGGTCGGCAGCCAACTCGTACAGTTCAACCTCGAACGGGTCGGCGTCATATTCGATGAGACGGGCCAAGGCGTCCCGGTCCTGCTCCGCGGTCACTCGCCGACGCGCCTGCTCCCGCCAGACCTTCCCACTCACCTCCGCCTCGTCCACCCCTCCAAGCTAACCAAGGGAGCGCAGCACCGGAACCCAAATGATCCGAGAACAAGGCAACGGCGTCTGAAGTTCGGATCAGGCTTCGAGCCCGGTCAGCAAGCGCGCCACGTCGAGCCCGGTGTTCAGATAGTCCACGAACAAGGAGTTATTCAGCGCCCACTTCGATCGGCGGTATCGGACCAGAAAGATCGCGTCATCGGTGCTGTAACCCGAAAGCGTGAGGGCGTGGGCAATGACGAGACCGGACCGGTTGTAGCCGGAATGACAGCGGACCAGCACACGCCTGCCTTGCTCAACCGCCTCCACTGCCGACTCGGCAGCGCGACAGATCGCCGCGATCTGCTCAGCGGTCAGCGGCCCATCGGGAACGTCCACACACTGGTGGGCGACGCCGCCGCTTGGACCATGCCCCTCTCGCGTGTACAAGCTGATCACGAGATCGAACTCGTCACGCACGATGGCCGGCGCCCGATTCCCCATCGAATCCCGGTAGTAGTGGCCGCCCATCCACAGCAACGGGACGATCTCGTCCCAGGGCGCCTCCGCATCGGGCGCTCCTCGACCCTCGGTCCGCATGGCCTCGCTCCCGCCGGCGCCGCCCGGACCCCAGACCGGGCAAGATCAACCAAACACGCCCTCACGCTACAACCAGAACCGCCCGTCCGGTATAGCAGGAGACGACAGGCCCCTTGGCCTGCTTACGAGGTGGGAAGGCGCTGGTACCGGTAAACGCCGTAGGCCCTGTGGCCGTTGATGTGGCTGTGCGAGTGCAGGCACAACTCCATGCCGTGCGGCGCAATGACGCCGAGGTATTCGACCAACCCTTCCCGGGACGTCGCGTCGAACGACAGAACGTTGTCCTCCACCGAGTACGGACCACGGGACGCATAGGGATGGTCGGGGAGCAGCCAAGCGGCCACCGACACGACGGTTTCCTCCAACGGCAGATCATGCTCGACCGAGGCGGCCATTCCCTCGCCTGTGGGGAAGAAGCGCAGGAACGAGGTATACGTCTGGCCTTGCTCGGCGTACAGGCCATCGAAGCGGAGCCGCACGTGATTCCTCCGGGGATCGGGACGTCTTCTAGCACGCACGGGTCTGACGTCCGTACCCGACCATCCGCCCCCACCCGCCTGATCTTCTGTCTACCGGAGCCTGAGACCGCAGCCTCGACAAGAAGAACGCCGAGGCTCGCTCAACCCAACGGGCCGTGCCCGCGCCCAGTCCACAGGCCCGCCCCGGCGCACCGGGGTACGCGGCCTCCACCTAAAGCACGTCCCCCCGTCTTAGCCGTTATCGTCTCCCCGTCCACGTCGGCCAACTTCGGCCATATGAGGCGTCAAAAGCCCAGCCGCCCGAAGATGGGGAGTGATCTCTCTTCTCGCCCGTGAGGTGCAGATTGCTATCCAGGCCGAATGCCATAACCGTCCAGATCGCCTTGATGATTATCAGCGGTGCTGTGGCGGTCTTCGTAATCTCTGGAGGAAGCTGGTCTGTTGCACTGCAGGGAATCGCCTTCTTCCTGGGTGCCGGCGGAATGATGGTGATGTTCTACCGGTGGCGGCGGCACGGTGATCGGCGTGCCGCAGTGTTGGTCGTACCAGCCTTCGCCACCTGGGCGCTGGCGGTCGCCGTTGCCTCGGTGACCGGCGTCGAGCCCGGAACTCCAGCCTTCTGGATCGCCGGCGTGGCCCTTCTCATCGGCGTCGGCGGCGGAGCGGTAACGCTGGTGAGCATGTACCAGGAGCGCGGCAGCGAAAGCGAGGCTCCGCCCCCCGAGCAGGGATAACCGCCGTCGCGCGTGGTGCCTGCCGTTGCTGTAACCATTGCTGTCAGTCTGCGGCGGTCTTGATGAAGGTCACGCGCTGCGCCGTCAGATTCGGGCGGGCTCGATAGCCGGCGTCCAGCCAAACTGCGTGAGTGTGCTTGGGGTCGGTGCCCCACCAAGCCTGGTGGTTGTAGGCGCTCGGGGGCAGCGGTTCCCCGATCGCCGCCGACACCTCCGCGAACGTCATCTCGACGCGCTGGCGGCCGTCCGACTCAAGGTGCCGCTCAAGCCGCTCGTACTGTTCACGTCGAACCATGCCCCCATCATGCGTGCTGAAGGCGGCCGTCAACCAGCTCCACGCTAGCTGCGCACACGGTTCATTACGAGTCTCACGAGCAAGATCCACACCCGTCCAGCCCCGTTCGCTGACCTGCTAAATGGCCTCTCGGACACCCCTGGGTTCCGCTCCCACCCAGGCTCGTCCAGCCCGTTGTTAGCGCCAGCGTTAGCAAGCTGAACGCTCAAGCTGTCTGGCTCAGGGTGTCTTGGAAGGTGAGGAAGGCGGAACAGTGCGTCCTCCAGTACCCGCATGGCCCATCACCCCGGTAACCAGCAAGAGGATGATCACGGTCATGCATACGCCAGCAGCGAGGAACACTGCACCCGTTACCCGCTCAAAACGAACTTGCTGCTCAACTCTGCGTTCATCTGTCCCGAGAAGGGGGCGCTGTGAAAGTCGAAGTGCTTCCATCACGTTGAAAGTGGCCCGGACATGCCATGTGGTGAAGCCGCGATAGTTCACCAGGAGGACGAGACCGAGACATGTGAAGGCAGCTCCCCCGGCCACACCGAGAAGGCCACCTAGGATCCGCTCAGCCATCCGTTCCAGCCTCCCCGCTCGGCAAGCCGCCTGTGCCGATGGCCTCTAGACCTTGAACTCGGTCGTCATCTTCACACCTCGCCACCACTCGCCCCAGCTACACCATGTGCCGACGTGCGTCCGCGCAGCCCCTGTGCGCCTCTGCTGTGGTACTCCGTTGCCGTGCAGCCTATGCCCGACGAAACCCGCACTGTCAGCTGATCTACGCGCATGTGGCCCTGGACGAGAAGCGGGCGGCGCTCGGGAAGCTGGGGGATGTGCTCGGCTGAGGCCGTTGCTGTCGCCGTTGCTGTCAAAAGGCCCGGAACCTGATGAGGTTCCGGGCCTTTTGGCTGGTCACGAGGTGTGGGCAGGGGCGGGGTCGAACCGCCGACCTTCCGCTTTTCAGGTCACAGCGTCCGAGCGCTGTACTGACCTGCGAAAACCCAGGTCGCTCACAAGCGAGAAGCCGATAAGCGGATTGCGTTCCCCGTCAGTCTATCGCTCTGAGCTGTGAGTCAACTACCCCCTGTGTTTAGCAGACCTGTGGGAGAGCCTGCTGGGCCCTCAAGGAAGCTGTTGGCGTGCCTATGTCCGGGCGGCTAGGCCATGCAGTCGGGGCTCGACGGGCTCCGGCGTCTTCGTCGGGTGGCTTGCCGGAGTCTACGGTGGCGCAGCTCATGCCCGCGGTCTCTGGCCAGGGCGTCCCGGTCCGGGTTGCGCATAGTACTGATTCATTGTGATTCATCTAGGTCATCGTCAGCTTGGCCGGCGGCCGGTAGTGGCCGTTGACATGGCTCTTCATCGAGGTTCAACTCGTAGTTGAACACACTGTGATGCTCGATGATTCGGATGAACCTCGATGAGTCGCTGGCTGGAAGGATCGTCGAGTGGCGGGTTCTGACCACACGGAACCGTCTGAGAGTCGGCTTCGGCTCGCCGTCGAGTTGCGTCGACTCCGTGACCTGGCCGGGGTGTCCGGACGGGAGCTGGCGAGGCGGGTCGGCATCAGTCAGTCGAAGGTGTCGCGCATCGAGTCGGGCCGGACCCTGCCCACCGCACCCGAGGTGGCGGCGTGGTCGGCGGCCGTTGACGCGTCGGCCGACACGGTGACGATGCTCAAGGCCCTTACGGAGGCTGCCTTCACCGAGGTGCAGCGCTGGTCCCAGACCCTGCGGGCTCGCCCGCACGTGCAAGGCGACGTTCAGGAGGTGGAGGCCCGGTCGCATCGAGTCATGGTCTTCGAGAACGCGATCGTGCCGGGATTGCTGCAAACCGCCGAATACGCCCGCCGCGTCTTCGCCTTCTTCGCGCCAGACGAAGACGATGCCGACCTGTCGGCGGCAGTAGCCGGACGGCTGGACCGGCAGCTTGCCCTCTTCGACCGGGACCGCCAGTTCGAGTTCCTGATCACCGAGGCGGCACTGCGCTGGCGTCCCGGACCACCACATCTACTGCAGGCGCAACTCGACCGGATCGCTTCGCTGGCGACGCTCGACAACGTGTTGATCGGGCTGCTTCCGCACGCCGCTGAGGCAATAACCTATGTGCCACACGGTTTCGTCTTGTTCGACCTCCATGACGATTCTCGGGCGAGTGTCAGCGAGACCATCGCAATGGTCGAGACCGTGCATGCCAACCTCACCGTCAATGACCCGGAGAGTGTCGCACACTACCGCCGCAAATGGTGCCTGCTAAGTCAGGCGGCCCAATATGGCGATGATGCTCGCCTTCTCCTCAACGAGCTCACAGTCGAGATGCGAGCGTGGGAACAATGACAGCATCCGTCGCCGGAGCGCGGGGACCGACGGGCCCCCGCGCTCTCAACTGGTCAGGCAGAGCCGAACCGCGTCAGTGCGAACCGCACGGCGAGTTGGGCGGACTGGAGGACGAACTGGGCGGACTGGGCGGCGAACTCGCGCAACCACGCGCCCCTCCCGTTCCGCACTCGCCGGCGGAAGTCCGCATACTCCTTCCGGCTGAAGACGAGCCCGGGCTGGTACGGGTTCTTGGAGTCCCTGATGACGACGGCCCCTGCGATCCGCTCGACGATGACGCAGCCGCCGCCGTTGCACCGGAAATCGAACTCCGGCATCTCACTGGTCTTTCGCATTGCACTGTTCCCTTCTCTGAGGCCTCGCGCTTTCTGCGCTGACATCAGATTCCAGGTCGAACCTCCGCCGCGAATCCGCCGCCAATCCGAGCTCGGCCCGCTCTCGATCCGTTCTCCATCCGGACGATCCGCCATCGATCCGCTTCGCATACGCAATCGACGTGTGAGGAGGCAGTAATGAAATACCAAGTCCTCGGCCCCGTGGCGGCCCTGTTGAACGAGCGGAAAATCCAGCTCCAGCAGCAGTGCCAACATCTGCTCGCCGTCCTCGTCCTGGAGAGTGGTCAGCCGGTGTCACGCCAGCGGCTGATCGAGATCTTGTGGGACGACCCCGACCCGATCGGTCGTGACGCTCGGCTGACGCGGATCGCCAGCGAGCTCCGTCAACGCCTCCGCGGAGTCAACCCCGAGGTGCCCGACCCGGTGCCCGCCACAGGCGACGCTTACAAACTCGTGATGCGCCCAGAGCAGGCCGACGTGCATCGCTTCCACGCCAAAGCCGAAAAGGCCAAGATGCTGGACGGCGACGCGGCGATACAGATGATGACCGAGGCCTTGGACGAGTGGACCGAGGGGCATGGCCTGTACGGTCGGCCTCTCGCGGGCATCGTCGGCACCTGGGCCGACAGCAACCGCGAAAAGCTGCGGATGGAGCACCGCAGCGCCCGCCTCTTCCGTATGGAGCGCATCGCTCAGAACGGTGGACACGAGCAGGTGGCCGAAGAATGCCGCATGCTCGACGACAACGCCGACACGATGCTCGACGAGGCGTTCGTCGCCACGTGGATGGTCACCGCCTACCGCGCCGGCGGGCCTGACATACCCCTGTGGGTCTTCCGTAGGGCCGAAGAGCACTGGAAGCGCTCACTGGGGCGTTCCGTCAGCCAGCCACTGACGGAACTGGCCCGCCGCATCGAGGATCACGCCCCAGATCTCGACGGCCCCCAAGACATCCCTCTCGCACGGCTGAAGGCCCCGCCTACGGCGAGCGCCCACCCTCTCACCGCCATCACTGGCCAAGCAAAGGAGACGACGACCATGAGCGAGCAGGGCGAGCGTCCCTTCTTCCACAACGAACACTCGACCATCGGTGCGCAAGCCAAGGAATTCAACGGGGAAGTCACCATCAACCTCGGCGGTATGCCTCAACGGCCCGAGCCTGAGCAGACCGGCCAGTCGCGGGAGGACACCGGCGGAGGGGCGTCGTGAGCGATCAGAAGGCTCCTCCCAAGAACAAGAAGGACTCGGAGAACACGTTCTCCAACACCGAGGGGACGGTCGGAGCACAGGGTGTCTTCAACGAAGAGGTCACCATCTACGTAGCCGGGCCTGACGACCCCCCGGAGCGCAGGCTATGGGTCGCCAAGAACTACCTTGCCGCCCTCCTCCCGAGCCAAGCCCAAGAACTCCTGCTGTCAGTGATCGGCGCGCGGTACCGCCAGGGCGAGGCCGCCTATTACTGGATGCTCGCAATCCTGAGCGGCAAGGCGCTGGCCGACCTGGACGAGGAGGGCCGCGACCGGTTCCAGAGTGCCTGGAAACAGGTCCAGCAGAGCAACGACCATTGGCTCGCCGCAGCGACAGTGATCAAGAACCTGATCGTGCTGCTTCAGGATCTGCAGGGCGACGCGGCGGGGACAGCGAGGATGGACCAGGTACTGGCCTCGTTCGAGGACCTGCCGGAAGAGCGTCGCGAGGAGATCCGCCGCCACCTCGACACCCTGTTCACAACAGGGCTACGTCGGCAACTCGAACATGCCCATGCCGAACGGATCCGCGACCAGAGGCTCGGGAACGAGCGCAAGAAACGAGTACCGAAGTTCTTCGAGCCAGTGCCCCACCCGCCGCAGAGCACCCTGTCACCTCGCCCGACGCTGCACCCCATCCAAGCGATGTTCTCCAGCGTCGCCATCCTTATGGGCGCGACCGGTGTCCTCTGGGGGGAGGTCCTCTCCCTCCGGCACGGCGGCGCAGCGGGGTTTGTGTTGGCCTTGACGGCCCTCGGGTGCGCAGTGCTGCTCGGCTGGCTCGCCCCGGTCCGCTTTCCGGTCCGCTTCTCTCCATGGCAGGAAGACCCGGCAACCAAGACGAGCGACAAGATGAGAGCCGCTGTGAAGCGGGTCTTTGAGCGCGTCCGACGGAACGCCTCCGGTGGAGAGAGCACGGAGGGATGGAGTGCGGCGACGCGGGCCGTCCAAACGGCCCTCGCCAGGGAGTACGCCAGCGTCTACGGCAGCCCCAAGATCCCGCCGGGCGGGGTCGATTACCTGATCAAGAGACATGCCCAGGACGCCTGGAAACGCTTCCGGGACGGGACGCTCAACACCCGGACGAGAGAAGCAACATGGTTCGACTGCGCGGCCGCCGCTCTCGCGGCCATAGCGCTCGGCACCGTGATCCGGCTTCTCCTCATCGAACCGACGCTGGCGGCGAGCCCGATCGGTCTGACGTTCTGTGCCGGCATGGTGCTCCCCGCGAGTCATGGGGACGTCTTCATCGTCCGGTTGATGCACCGGAGCCGAGAGCGAGCCGCGGCGGGCCAGCGGTTGCGCGTCGAGAGAGAACTCTACGCAAAACGGCTGGAGGAATTGGCCGACCGGCCCGACGACACCGAGATGGCCCGCTGGCTGGATGACGACAAGCACTACTTCCGCAACCTCGCGTTGAACCAGTACGGCATGGAGAGCGAGGACATCATCGCCGAGGCGGTACTCACCGAGCCGGGCCCCGGCGCCCGCCGGTCGCGTGTTCGCCGCGGCCCCTGGCGCTACTCGTCGTACAAGATGTGGATCTACCTGCTGACCAACGCTGGAGTAAGGCAAATCGCCGTGCACTTGGACTTCGCAAGCGGGACGCTGAGCAACCAGGAACGGACGGCGTTCCGGTACGACGCGGTTGCCTCGGCGAGCATCATCGAGATCGGGATCTGCTTCGACCAGGACAGAAGGGCGGTGCTCCCGCCGAGTCAACGGAAGCGCCGACCATCAGATTCGGCACCTGGCACCAAAGCGGAAGAGGAGCCGGACGAGAAGTCGGACAAAGAAGGGAGGGAGAGGCCGGGACCGAAGCCGACCTCGGACACGAACGTGGAACCGGTGATGCTGCAGTTGTTCCGACTCATGTTGGTCAACAGAGAACGGTTCACTGTGACAGTTGAGCAACTGGCCGAGGTGGACGAAACGGTCGGGGACGATGTGACCTACCTTCGACGCCTGGCGCTCGACGACTCGGGTGTGAGCAGCGCACTGCGCATCCTCGAACAGGTCGCAGCCGAAGGTAGCGACTGGGTAAGGCACGCCCAGATGCGCGCCGAACAGATCATCCTCTAGACCCGGCGGACATCGCCGTGATGCCGGGCCCGCCTGGCTTGCGAGCAGTCCTGCGGCCTGCGGGGCCTGCAGTGTTGTGCTGGAGTATGCCCTGTTGATTGGCGCGGCTGCGACGCTTGGCCTGCCTGGTCGGCCTGGGCGCGGCCCAGCACCGTCAGCGGTGCGGCCGGTGCGGCTCCTGCCCGCCTGGTGGTGACGTTCTCACCCTTGGCCACCAGGCGAAATAGAATGGAAGTCTGTCGGTGACGGTGGCTATATTGGGACAACATCCCGAATGTCTAGATCCCACCGGCTCGGGCCGTGCATGCTGGCCAACGTGGAACTCGAACCGAAACCCGCACCGCTCTCGCCGGATGCAGGACCCCTTGAACTGCCTCCCGGATCGCGGTCGCACGGCCACGGAGGGGCGTCGTGCGATCCTCGGTCTGTCCTGACCACATGGCTGGCCATCACCGGGCTTGAGTTGACCGAGAAACAACGCACCGAGTTTCTGTGCCGTTCCGCGACAGCAGTGCTGGCCGCTCAGCCTCTGGATGCCCTCCAAAAGGCGGGGGAGCGGCTGTGGCTGCGGCGAAAAAGGCTCGACCTGCTGGAGTGGGTTCTCGAAGCGGACTGGCCGGGGCTGCCGGATGTGGTGATCCATGCCGCCGACCTTGTTGCCACCTCACCCGAAGTCGGCCTGGCATTGCATGAACTCGTCGCGGCAGCGGTTGCCAGGCTGCCTGCAAAACGCGGTCGGTACATCCTGGAGGAGAGGCTGGGATTGGATGGCAGAGGGACCGTGCGCACATTGAAAGAGCTCGGCGAGGAGTTGGACGTCTCAAGGGAGCGGGTCCGGCAATTGCAGGAGCAGGCGCTGCGGACGTTGGGGACGCCGAGGGACTCGCTGGTTCCACGAGCCGATGACTACTGCAGGCAGGTGCTGAGCCGGCTGCTGGACGAGATCGACGCCGACCATCAGGACCAGCGGGTCGAGCTCTTACTGGATGCGACCGAGCTGGCGTTTCCACAGGTGCCGCCCAGTCTGGCCGTCTCGGCCCTCGTGTGGTTGGCGGGGCGAGGGAAGAAAGCGAGTCAGGCAGCGGGGGCGGCCATCCCCGGAATCATCAAGGCCCGGCAGCGGGAGAAAAAACGCGCCAGCCAGGAGCACGCCCTCCTCCAGCGTACCGACGAGAGAGTGCAGGCCGTCCTAGACCAGGTCGAGTGGCCGAACCACCGCGCCAAGGCAGAGGGACTCGAGGGATTTGTGCCGCTGCGGACGAGCAAAGAAGGACGCTGGTTTTCCGAGAAGCTCGCCCGAGAGGTCTCCTACGACTCGAGGCTTGAGCTGTCCATCATGCAGCTGCTGGACCGATGCAGTCAGGTGACTGAGTATTGCGAGCAACCGCTCGCCATCGACTACGAGTTGGACGGCAAGATCTACCCCTACCATCCGGATCTGTTGTTGCTGACCGGTGAAGGCGACCTCGTCCTAGTGGAGATCAAGCCTCTCGCTGACATGGGCCTCACGATCAACCGGGCGAAGTGGGCGGCGGCACGACAGGAGTGCGCCAACAGAGGCTGGGGATTTCTGGCGACCGACGGATACCGTAGCTTCGCCACCGTCGCCGGACATCAGGTGCCGGATGAGATCAGGGCCCGGTTCCGGGAGCGGCTCCGTCAAGGCCCTATGTATTGGCCTGACATTCGCCTTCTGCAAGGGGAGCATGAACCGCGCTATCTCATTGTTCACGCGCTCGCAATTCAGGAGGGCTGGGATCTACGTCAGAGACCATTCCGGCTGCGCTTGCGCCTGCGGCGCTCGGCGGTTTGATCTGATTTGTACGCTGCGACCGGTCGTATTTCAGGTGAGTGTTCCACACGTGCAGGCTTCGGTGTCTGGCGTGTGGTCGGGGAGGTTAGGGTCCGGGTATGGCGCAGAACCTTGAAGTGCATGTGACGACGGGCAGTCGTGAGGAAGCGGAGAAGGTTGTGCAGGCGGCGGTCGAGGGGCGGTTGGCCGCATGTGCGCAGATCAGCGGGCCGGTGACGTCGGCGTACTGGTGGCAGGGGAAGTTGGAGAGGGACGAGGAGTACTCGGTCGTGATGAAGACGACCGAGGATCGGCTCGGCGAGCTGGTGGCCAGTGTCAAGGCTGCGCACTCCTACGACACCCCCGAGATCGTGGCGGTGCCGATCGTTGGGGGACTCGGGGACTACCTGACATGGATCAGAGAAGAGACGGCGGCGCCGTCTTCGGATGGGTAGCGGCGTACTCGGTACGGAACTGATCGGCTGCCGGGACGTGGGAGCCGGCGAACTCGTCCACGACCTGGTCGAGGCGATCCCAGCCGAGCGGGGCGGCCATGGCCGTGGTCGCTTCGAGGGATGAGCGGGCGTAGCGGACGGCCTCGGTGACGTCGCCGAGGCGGTAGTGGGCCAGTGCCATGTCGGCTTGGACGACGCAGAGCTTCTTGATCTCTGTGGACGGGCCGACGGAGGCGGCGACTTGCTGGCTTGCTCCCATCGCGCGGTCTTCCTGGGCAATGCGTGAGTAGACCGAGAGTGTCATGGAAGCGAAGCGGGTCGGGTCGACGAAGCAGGTCCAGGGGCGGGCGTTGATGTCAGCGGTGGCGTAGACGTCTTCGGCTTCGCGGATGGCTTCCAGGGCTTCTCGGTGGTCGCCGATGAGGGCGGATTCCTCGGCTTTGCGGGCGAGGAGCCAGGCGCGGGTGGCGGGATCGGCGTCGCCCAGGCGCTGGAGGGCGTTGGTGGCGAGGGTGACGGCTGCGTTGTGGTCTCCGCCGGTCATGTAGGTCTGGTAGCCGCTCATGCAGGCGGCGGTGGCGACGTCGCTGGTCTGTTTGGCGGCGACTCCAGCGAGGCGAGCTTGTCGTTCGGCGTCCTGGCGGTCGCCGAGTTCCCAAGCGAACCAGGCGGCGAGTACTGCTGATTCGCCGGCGGTGACGGTGAGACGGTGGCGTAGGTCTTCGGATCGGGGGGTTTCGAGAAGTGAGCTGATCTCGCCGATGTGGGTCAGCAGGGCGGGGTAGAGCTTGCGTGCTGGCAAGTGCTCTTCGAGGCGGTGGAAGCCTCTGGTGCGGTCTTCGAGGTGCTTGACGGTTTGGTCGTCGGGACGGTTCCGGCCGGTGAGCGCTCTCAGCAGGCGCTCGGCTGGTTCTAGTGCGGAGGGGCCTGCCGCGGTGACGGCGGCGAGCTGGAGCAGGGTTCTGCGGTCCACGCGCTGGTTGAGCCTTCCTACTGTCCAGGCGAGTACGAGTGGGTCGATGTGGTCTTCGGACGCGGAGACGGTCGTTGGGGCGAACAGCTCGGTGTGGCGGGCGAAGAGGCGTCGGTACAACTCGGCGTAGACGGGCCCGACCGGCTCGCCGCGCTGGTGGGCGCGGATCCGGCGGGCCATCGAGTCGAGGCCCGGAAGCTGGGCGCGTTCCTTGGGGGAGGCGAGGTCTCGCATCTCTTTCGCGAGGTGGTTCTGAGACCAGATCTTTCGTTCCAGGAGTAAGCGGATCTTGTCGGCCAGTTCCATTCGACCTTCATCATCGCGCATCGGTTCGACTCCGTCCGAACGCCTCACCTGGGCGGCATCCGCTCACGTCCGCCAGCGACCGCCCACGTCATTCAGTCTTCCCTAGCAACTGCGCCTTGTGCAGTGGTTTCTTGCTGTCACGTAACCAAACCGGACGCCCAATGCGCAACGACGCGTGACGAGGACAGGCGATGACGACCGTGACAGCGACGAGACCGCCCTATCTGGAGCTGGCCCTCACCTTGGACCGCTCTGAGGTCAGTCGATCCAGGCAGGCTGTCGCGAGAGCGCTGCGCGATCTCGGCCATACGAGCCTGGTCGACGACGCGTGCGTCATCGTGAGCGAACTCGTCACCAACGCGATCCTGGAGACCGAAAAGCGCATAACATTCCTTGCGCGCGATTTCCTGACGTCCAGTCGCATCAAGCTCAAGCTCTACGCCGACAGTGGTCGAATCCTTCTTGAGGTGTGGGACGCACTGCCGAACGAGGCTCCGCGACCCCGGTTGGCGGATATCGGCGAGGAAGGCGGCCGGGGCCTGAACATCGTGGCGCAGTTGTCCGCGAAATGGGGCTATGGCTCCGTATGTGGCTGGAAATGCGTCTGGGCTCTGCTGGAGGCCGCACCATGATGAGCGACGGTGAACCGCGGCTCGGTCTCAGCGAGGCTTGGTCTCTGATGCGAGAGCTGTCCCTGGAGCCGGCCGTTCCGTGCGGGAGCCGGCCGGACGACCCGTAACAAGCACCTCCCTCCTGCGCCGCCTACCGGCGAGCGGCGGTGCAGAGGGAGGCCCTCCGGACGGCGATTGGCACGCGGTGCGCCGCCTTGTCGCCGTCCGGAGGCTCGAATCCCCTCCGGACGGGGTTTCCAGCCCCCGAGGAATCGCCCCGTCCGGAGGCCCACTCCCCGATCCACGCGGCAAGCCCCGTAGTACCTGGGCTCCGCCATGCAGAAAGGAAGGTGGTTCGTCGCTCGCAGGGGCCCACGCCCACTGATCGCTGATGCGGAGTAGTGCCCCGCCGAACGGCGGCCCGGATGGCGGGGCGCTGGCAGCAGGCTCCCAGGACACCAGGGCCGCAGTTCGCTCGCCATCAGTGCCGCAAGACTCAAAGGAGAAGTCGTGAGCACCATGCTGGCCCAGCCCGTCCCGATCATCGACGTCACGATGCCCGAGCCATTCCACTCCGGCTGGAACAAGATCGACGGCGTCACCGTGGACGACACCCGCCTCACCATCAACCCGGCGGCCTACTTCTTCCGGTACGAGAACCCGAGCTGGCTGGTCTGCGACTGGGCCGGCGTCGAGGCCGAGCTGCTCCCGGCGGTCGAGACGCCCGACGCCACCATCGAGCAGATCGCCCTCGAGTACGTCAAGGCGCACGGCAGGATCACCGACGACGCTGCCGAGGTCCTCCAGGTGGCGTGGAAGGTCAACGCCTGGCAGTTCCGCGACGCACACCTGAACGACCGAGGCCTGGCGGCGCTCGGCGTCCGCAGCGAGCACCTGCGGATGCTGCGCGAGTGCTGCACGCTCATGGCCCTCAACCGGGTCGAGAAGGACGGCACGATCACCAACGTCGGGCCGGCGTGGATGTTCCCCATCGCCTGCAAGGTCGTTTACGGCCTGGACCAGGAGGGTTCCCGGCTCCTGGACGAGCTGTACCACGGCACCTGGTTCGACGAGGCCCGGCGCGTCGAGGCCGTCAAGGCCAACGCCGCACTGGGCGGCAAGCTCGTGCACGGGTGCCAGTCCCAGGCGGACATGCGCGGCGGGTGCGTCGTGCCGTTTGGCGCGGACCTCGCCGAGTTCCATCGCGAGCTGGCACAGTTCGGGGATGACTGGATCGAGCGGGTGGAGTCCTGTGGCCGGTGACGACTACGGGCCCGAGGGGGCGGACACGCTGTCCGCCCCCTCGGGGGTCCTGCACGCGCTGATCACGTCGGCGGGTTTGGCGACTCGTCCGATTAGCCGCGAGCCGCTCCACGTCTGGGACATGTCGGCAGTCGAGCGGGTTCGCCTCGCGGACGGCGGCTCGGTCATCTGCAAGACGGCGCGCGAGCCGTTCACCCGAGAGGCCGAGGTACTGCGGTACGCGAAGGTCCATGGCGTGCCTGTGCCTGCGGTGCTCGCCGCGACCCGTACCGAGGAGGGTCATCTCGCCATGCTGCTGGAAGACCTGGGGCCGGCGCCGGACGAGGACGCTCCGATGAGCGTCGGAGCGCAGGCGGCCGTCCAGGTGCACCGCTGTCCGCCAATGGTCGGCCTCACTGCCCTCGATGCTGCCGCTCTGGCTGCTCTGCCGAGCCGTGCTCATCGCTGGCTGGAAATGCTGCGCTCGGCTGGACGATGGACGAACACCGCCGAGATCCAACGTCTGCTGGAGCGGCTCGACGCAGTCAGTCAACGTCGTGCACAGGGTGTGGATATCCCGCCGTACGGGCTGTGTCACAGCGAATTCCACCCCACATCCCTGCACGTCGGCGCAACCGGTGTGAAGATCCTCGACTGGGCGAGAGCCTTCAACGGGCCTGGCCTACTGGACTTGGCGTCCTGGGAGGACACTCCGAAACCGCTCGACACCGAGGCCGTGGCCCGGATGATTCGCGCCTACATCGCGGCGGGTGGGAGTGAGCATGCTGCGTCAGAGCGTGGCGGATTGCCTGCTGAGAAGTGGGCTGGCGGCTGGCACCGCGTATGGATCTGCGAGTGGTACCTACAGCAATGCGTCCGCTGGATGCCCGATCCTGCAAACGACGCGGCGACTCAGCGCACGGTCTTGAGGCACCTGACGGAGGCAGCGCGATGCCTGACGCAGTGAACAACGTCCATCCGTCCACACGGCTCGCTCTCCCCGAGGGAGGTGCCGCGGACATCGACCTGACGATGGTCCCGCTCGTCCAGGCGCTATGGGCGATGGGACTGCGCACGGCCGGGTGCTGCCAGGACCTCGGCGAGTCCACAGCTCTCAGCGGGGACGGCGCCGGGCGCGAACGCTTCGGCCAGTATTACCGAGGCCGGGCCTGGCTGAAGATGCCTGTCGAAGACGGCCGAATCATGCTCGCGCGCCTCGCCGAGCAACCCCGGTTCCGTGATCGCTTCAACCGCTGGACCCGCCCGGACGCCTGGGAGAGCTACGTGTACCTGCTCGCGGACGACAACGGCGTCCAACTCTCCGCCTGGGCCCAGATCCACTTTCCCAACGACCAGCTCGACGAGGCGACCACCACCCTCGCCAACCTCCTGTGAACGGTCGACGCGATCCAGGCCAGCCCTCCAACTTGAAGGCGCCGTCACGCCGCCTGTCCTTCATGAGAAGGCCAGCGAGCTCGGATCGGCCGGAAGGCCGTCAGTGATGGAACCGCGCCCGGTTCCATCACATAAGAGGTGCGTTATCCATTTCTTGCCCCGCCTGGGGTTGGCGGTGCTGCCTGCACGACTGTAGGGGCACCTGATGCCCGCCCGTCGCAGGCTGCGCGGGGCAAGATATGGATTTCGTGCCTTTAAGCGCACCGAGCGCGGTGCTCTGCCGTGAGGCCGGGGGATCGGGCGCGATCCCGGATGCGCTGCTGTCCGCAGGCGGGTCGACTGACCTCGGATTCTGGCGACAGAACGAGACGCAGAACCGCCATCCCTCCAGAGCAAGCGTGAGCGGAGCCGAGATGGGAACTGAGACTCCCTCACCGGACAACGCGATAACGCTCCGTCGGGAGCGCGGAGGGAGCGGGAGCCCTCCGTCGCCGCTTCGTCCGGGGGGCCGGACGGCTGTCCGCTCGCGCGGACGGCTTCGACCGAAGTGCGGACGGTGTCGGCCGAACTGCGGACGGCCCGTCCGCCGTGCGGCGGAGGAGCGGTCGGGGGCCGGGCCGACTCGCGGACAACTGCCTGCCGCAGGGCAGGTAGGGCGAACAATGAGATAACGGGAACTTCGGATATGCACACGTCAGGTGAGTGCAACACGCCTCGTGCATGCGGACGTTGACCGTCGTCGTTGTGCAATGCATCGTCGGGTTAGTCGCCTTAAAGCGATGGCGCCTAAACGCCGCGAAGTCACACGAAGGCAGCCAGGTGTCCGACCGAAGTCAGCGGCAGAAGGGAGACAGCTCTGCTCATACACAACGCTGGACAGGGGGACTGTGGCGGGGATCGACAAGCGGATCGCTGTGCTTGTGTCCTGGAGCAAGACCGGGGATCGGAAGCAGCGCACGAAGCCGGGGAGGGATGCGTTCCTGGCGCGGTTCGAGCGAGAGGTTGACCCGGAGGGCGTGCTTCCGGTGGAGGAGCGACGGCGGCGGGCCGAGTTGGCCAAGCGGGCGTACATGCTGCGGCTGGCCAAGCGGTCGGCGCAGGTGAGGAAGAAGGGCTGACCTACATACAGCGAAGCCCCGGCGCGTACCGCGCCGGGGCTTCGTCGTGACGTTGTCAGTCCTCCATGATGCGGTCGTAGGTGCGCCGGGCTCGGGTGCTGGCGGCGCTGCGGCCGTAGCGGCGGAGCATCTGGGGCGATGACCAGCCGTTGAGTTCCATGAGGTCGCCTTCGGCGCCACCCTTGTCGAGCCAGGTATGGGAGAAGTGGTGGCGGAACTTGTGCGGGTGGACGGCGACGCCGCATTCCTCGCCGCGGCGGACGACCATCTGGTAGATGCCGTTGGCCGTCATGGGTGGACGGTTATTGGTGCCCAGCCACAGGTGCCGGCTGGAGGCGTAGGTGTGCTTGGCGCGCACCCGGATGTAGCGGTCGATGGCTCGGGCGGACGGGTGGCCGAAGCGGACGATGCGCTGCTTGTTGCCCTTACCGGTGACGAGGAGTTCGCGGCGCATCAGGTCCAGGTCGCTGCGGTCGGGGTCGTCGGAGTCGTAGGTGATGCCGGCGAGTTCGGACAGCCGCAGCCCGGTCGCCTTGAACAGCGACAGGATGGCGAAGTCGCGGCGCTCGGTGAAGGCTTTCCCTTCGCAGTGCTTGAGGAGCTTGGTGAGTTCGTCGTCGGTGAAGACCGGGACGACCTTCTCGCCGACGGCGGGCGGACGGAGCTTCGCCATCGGGTTGGGCAGCTCTTCGTCGGTGGACCACCACTTGAAGAACTGCTGCAGCGCCCGGTACTGGTTGTTGGCGTAGCTGTCGGAGTAGGTGTTGAGCAGCCAGACCGTCCAGGCACGGACGTCGTCGGCGGTGACGTCATCCCAGTCGGTGTGGTCGGTGTTGCGTCGAAGATGCTCGGCCGCGAACCACTGCGCCGCTTCGGCGTAGGTGCGGACGGTCTTCGGGGACTTCCCCTCGGCGTTGAGATGCAGGGTGAACGAGTTGATCGCGGGCTGGAAGGCGCCTGCTCGGAGGTCCTTCGGACGCCGCGTACGCGCGGTACCCATTGGAGTGAGAGTTTTCCTCTGTTCAAGCGGTGTACACCGGAAGTGATCAATCCGTTACCGGTGTTTCCGCTGGTCAGAGGACCAAGGTGGGCAGGGGCGGGGTCGAACCGCCGACCTTCCGCTTTTCAGGCGGACGCTCGTACCGACTGAGCTACCTGCCCAGGACGCGCGTCGGCGCGTCTGGCGGTCCTGACGGGATTTGAACCCGCGGCCTCCACCTTGACAGGGTGGCGAGCACTCCTAACTGCTCCACAGGACCTTGCTTGCCTCGAGCTTAGCGGCTTCGGGGCGGTGGCCTGACCGGCGGGCTGCCGGTCTTTGGCGACGTCCGAGAGCATACGCGACTCCCGAGGGCGGCGCCAACTCGTTAACCGCGGGCGGGATGGGGGAGGACGGGGGACACGGAGCGTCATCGGGTGGATGCGGGGGTGAGTTTCCGCATTCGGGGGGACGGTTCCTAGTCTGGCCGGGCCAGAGCCGTCCCAGGAGGGGCGGCCGTAGACGTGAGAGGCTGGAAAGAACGCGTGGTCGCAAAGCTCCCAGACCAAGCGGACGGCTATCAGCGCGGGCTCGGAACCCGCCAGATCCAGATGCTGGCCATCGGCGGCACCATCGGCACCGGGCTGTTCCTCGGCGCCGGGGAGAACATCGCCAAGGCCGGCCCGAGTCTCGTGCTGACGTACGCCGTCGCGGGTTTGATGCTGTTCTTCGTCATGAGGGCGCTCGGTGAGCTGCTCACCTACCGGCACGCGGAGGGGGGTTTCGCCGGGTACGCCCGTGAGTTCCTGGGCCCGTTCTGGGGGTACGCCACGACGTGGACGTACTGGATCATCTGGGTGACGACCGGGATGGCCGAGCTGACGGCGGCCGGGAAGTACGTCCAGAAGTGGTTCCCGGGGGTCGAGCAGTGGCAGACGGCGCTGGTGGCGCTGGTCGTGCTGTTCGTGGTCAACCTGATCTCCGTGAAGCTCTTCGGCGAGCTGGAGTTCTGGTTCGCGATGATCAAGGTCGCGGCGATCGTGATGATGATCCTGGTGGGGATCGGGGTGCTGGTCTTCGGGTTCAGCGACGCCGGGAAGACGGCGAGCGTGTCGAACCTCTGGGATCAGGGCGGGTTCTTCCCGGAGGGGATTAGCCCGACGCTGATGACGCTGCAGATGGTGATGTTCGCGTACCTGGGCGTCGAGCTCGTGGGCGTGACGGCGAGCGAGGCGAAGGACCCGGAGAAGAACATCCCGCGGGCGATCAACGCGCTGCCGGTGCGGTTCGCGCTGTTCTACCTGGTGTCGCTACTGGTGATCATGGCGGTGGTGCCGTGGACGGCGTTCAAGGGCGGGGCGAGCCCGTTCGTGCTGGCGTTCGACAGGATCGGCATTCCGGGCGGCGGGGACATCGTCAACTTCGTGGTGCTGACGGCGGCGCTGTCGTCGTGCAACGCGGGCGGGCTGTACTCGACGTCGCGGATGCTGCGGACGGCCGGGGTCAACGGGGACGGGCCGCAGGCGCTCGGGCGGTTGAACGGGCGCGGCGTGCCGGTGCTCACCGTCGTCATCTCCGCGCTCGTCATGGGCGTGGGGGTCGTCGTCAACGCGGTCGTGCCGGACAAGGCGTTCGAGTACATCACGTCGGTGTCGACGGGTGGCGCGATCCTGGTGTGGAGCGTCATCCTGGTGGCGCACATGGCGTACCGGCGCAAGGCGGCGGCGGGGCTGCTGCCCAGGGCGCCGTACCGGATGCCGTGGGCGCCGTACACGAACTGGCTGGTGCTGGCGTTCTTCGCGTTCGTCACGGTGACGATCGCGTGGGAGTCGGACACGCGGGTCGCGCTGTACGTGATGGCGGGGTGGCTCGTGCTGGTCCTCGCGGGCTGGCCGCTGGTGTGGCGGAGCTCGCAGCGGGAGGCGCCGGCGGACGCCGCGATCGCCGAGGAGAGCACCACCGCCTAGTGCGATGATTTCCGTGGGACCTCGGGGACGGAGGCGCACAGATGTCCAGGGCGATGGCGCGCGGACTTCTCCCCGGGGTGCCCCGGACGATGCTCGAGGTGCGGGTCCGGTGGGTGCTCGCGGTCGTGGTGGTGGTCGCGAACATCGTCGGCGGCCTGGTGGTGCTGCTGTTCGCGACGTTCGTGGTGCCGGACCCGCCGCTGCGGGATCCGGAGCACGTGCACCTGGTGAACGCGGTGGCGTTCTTCAGCTATCCGGTGGTGGCGGGGCCGATCGCGCTGGTCGCGGGGCTGTGGTTGTGGCGTCCGGTGGTGAGCCTGGTGCGGGGCGGCGGGATGCCGGACCGGGTACAGGGACGCGCGGTCCTGTTAGGGCCGTTGCGGCTGACGGTGCTGGTCGGCGCGCTGTGGGGGGTCGGCGCGGCGGGCTGGGCGGGGCTGGACGTGGTGCTGTTCACGGGCCGCCTCGCGGTGAAGACGGGCCTGACGTGCCTGCTCGGCGCGGCGACGACCTGCACGATCGTGTACCTGCTGTCGGAGCGGCTGCTGCGTCCGGCGGCGGCGCTGGTGCTGGCGGCGGAGCGGCCGCGCAGGTTCCGGCTGCCGGGCGTGACGACGCGGGTGATGCTCGCGTGGGCGCTCGGCACGGCGATCCCGGTGTTCGGCCTGATCTGCGTGGCGGTGGCGGCGCTCGCGGCGCCGGACATCGACGTCACCCAGCTCGCGATCACGATCCTGGGGCTGGGCGGCGCGGCGCTGGCCGTCGGGGTGTACGTGACGTACATGGCGACGCGGGCCATCGCGGACCCGATCAAGTCCGTCCGGACGGGGATGGCGCAGGTGGAGCGGGGCGACCTCGGCGCCGAGGTGGCGGTGTACGACGCGAGCGAGGTCGGGCAGCTGCAGGCGGGCTTCAACCACATGGTGGCGGGGCTGCGGGAGAACGCGCGGCTGCGGGACCTGTTCGGCCGGCACGTCGGCGAGGAGGTCGCGGGGCTGGCGCTGGAGCGCGGCGACATCGAGCTGGGCGGCGAGACGCGCGAGGTGGCGGTGCTGTTCGTCGACCTGACGGGGTCGACGCGGCTGGCGGACACGCGGGGCCCGGACGAGGTGGTCGGGCTGCTGAACCGGTTCTTCGGCGTGGTGGTGGCGGTGGTGGCGCGGCACGGCGGGTGGATCAACAAGTTCGAGGGGGACGCGGCGCTGGCGATCTTCGGGGCGCCGACGGAGCTGGAGGACTCGGCGGGCGGGGCGCTCGGCGCGGCGCGGGAGCTGGCGGTGCGGCTGCGCGCGGAGGTGCCGATGCTGGACGCGGGGATCGGCGTGTCGGCGGGCCCGGTGGTGGCCGGCTACATCGGCGCGGAGCAGCGGTTCGAGTACACGGTGATCGGCGATCCGGTGAACGAGGCGGCGCGGTTGAGCGATCTCGCGAAGGTCTCGCCGGGGCGGGTGCTGGCGTCCGGGACGGTGCTGGAGCTGGCGCATCTGGCGGAGTCGGACGAGTGGGAGTTCGGCAGGTCGGTGACGCTGCGGGGGCGGAGCCGCCCGACCCGGCTGGGCGCGCCGAGGCCGCCGCGGGCGCCGGTGGTGCCGGGTCCGTCGCCGGCGCCGGACGCGGAGGGGCCGCGGCGCCCGCGGTTCCCGCGCCCGCTGCGGCGCGGGCGGCGGGTGCTGCTCGGCGCGCTGGTGCTGACGAAGGCGGCGAAGAGCGCGAAACGGGCGGGGAGCGGGCGGGTGAAGGAACCGCCGCAAGGGGACGGGTGA
Source organism: Actinomadura sp. NPDC048394 (assembly GCF_040651755.1). Taxonomy (NCBI): domain Bacteria; kingdom Bacillati; phylum Actinomycetota; class Actinomycetes; order Streptosporangiales; family Thermomonosporaceae; genus Actinomadura; species Actinomadura sp. NPDC048394. The sequence goes on from NZ_JBEZJL010000048.1 coordinate 64,044, forward strand.
GTCGATCCGGGGAAGAAGCCGTGTCCGGCTCGTAACGCACGCTCCGAATGCGTAATGTCACCCTGTGTACATGGTCTGCTACTGACTCGTAACCCGGGTGTCATCGGCCGAATCGAGGGTCGAGGCAGGCAACCCCCGGCTCCCCGAGAGGTGACAATGTCCCGTCGGCATGGTCTCGCCTTCACGGCCGTCCTGACCGTGGCCGTGAGCACCGGTCCCGCGACGGCGGCCGTCGCTGACCCGCACCGCCCCCTCCCCCCGCTCCCGCCGCTCGTCCCGCTCGTCCCGCTCGCGGAGCGGCAGGCGACGGCGCACACGATCCTCGACGTCGGGCACCGCGGCGCGTCCGCGTACGCGCCGGAGAACACCCTCGCGTCGTTCAGGCTGGCGAGGACCCGGCACGCGGACATGTTCGAGCTCGACGTCCAGCAGACGAAGGACCACAAGCTGGTCATCCTGCACGACGGCACGCTGGCCAGGACGACGAACGTGGAGCACGTCTACCCGAAGCTGAAGCCCTGGAAGGTCTCCCAGCTCACGCTCAAGCAGATCAAGAAGCTGGACGCGGGGTCCTGGTACGCGAAGAAGTACAAGGGCGAGCGCGTCCCGACGCTGGACGAGGTGCTGGGCGCGATGAGCGGCACCGGCGCCGGCATGCTGCTCGAACTGAAGAGCCCCGCGCTGTATCCGGGGATCGAGGGACGGGTCGCCGCGGCGCTCAAGCGGCACCGGTCGTACTGGCTCGGCGCGAAGGGCGAGCCCGCGCGGAGCCGGCTGATCGTGCAGTCGTTCGACTGGGCGTCGGTCAAGCGCTTCCACAAGGACCTGCCCGGCGTGCCGACGGGCCTGCTCGGCATGCCGAAGGCGAAGGACCTGAAGAAGCTCAAGGCGTACGCGGACCTGGTCAACCCGTCCTACGGCGACCTGACGAAGACCTACGTCAAGCAGGTGCACGCCGCGCACCTGGGGCTGCTCACCTGGACGGTCAACAACAAGACGAAGATGGCCAAGGCGGTCGACCTCGGGGTCGACGGGGTCATCACCAACAAGCCGGACGTCCTGCACACCGTTCTGAAGGCGAGCGCCTAAGGGAGTGAGGGCAGCACCGCGCGGGCGCGGGCGATCAGCGCCCGCGCCGCCGGGCCGCGCGGCCCCTCCGCCCGCCACGCCAGCGCGATCCGGCCGCGCAGCCGGGGCCGGACGATCGGCATCGACGCCAGCTCGTCCGCCCGGATCACGGTGGCGGACTCGGGCAGGACCGCCACGCCCAGCCCGTGCGCGGCGAGCTGGGCGAGGACGGGCGGCTCGCCGGCCTCGAACGCGATCCGCGGGCGCAGGCCGGCGGCCGCGCACGCCTCGTCCAGGACGGCTCGCAGCCCGGTGCCCTTCGGCAGGCTGACGAGGTCCTGCTCGGCGAGCGCGCGCAGGGTGATCGACGAGCGGCCGGCGAGCGGGTGGTCGCGGGACATCGAGGCGAACAGGTCCTGCTCGATGACGGGCTGGACGGCGATCCCCGGCGGCGGCTCCGCGCCGAGGCTGAGGAACGCGAGGTCGGTGCGGCCGGCGAGCAGCGCCTCGGCGAGCGACGCCGACTCGTCCTGGACGACGGTGATCTCCACGTTCGGGTGGTCGCGGTGGAACCCGGCGAGCAGTCCCGGCAGGTCGAGGGAGGCGATCCAGTCGATGGTGCCGATGGTGACGTGCCCGCGCAGCAGGCCGGTCAGCTCGTCCACCGACAGCTTCGCGCCCTCGACGGCGGCGAGCGCGGCCCGCGCGTAGGGCAGCACGGCGGCGCCGACCTCGGTCAGCCGGACGGTGCGCCCGGAGCGGTCGAGCAGCGGCTGCCCGAGCTCGCGTTCGAGCTGCCGGATCTGCGCGCTGACGCCGGGCTGCGCGACGTGCAGCTTCGCGGCGGCCTTGGTGAAGCTGGCCTCCTCCGTCACCGCCACGAAGTACTCCAGCTGGCGCAGCTCCATAACCGGGGATGCTAACAGCGAGAGCGTCCAGCTCTTGGACTTCTGGCCGACTCGGGACGCACGCTGGTGGCATGCGCGCAGAACCTCCCGCTTTGGACGGGGCGATCGGCCCGGCGGACGCGTGGGGCACCCTCGCGGTCGCGGCCGTCGGCCTGTTCCTCGCCGTCGTGTCCACCACGGTCGTCAGCGTCGCGCTCCCGACGATCGGCCGCGACCTGCACGCCGGTCCCGCGGCACTGCAGTGGGTCGTGGACGCCTACGTGCTGGTCTACGCGAGCCTCCTCGTCGCGGGCGGCGCGCTCGGCGACCGCCTCGGCCGCAAGGGCCTGTTCATGGCCGGGACGGCGGTGTTCGGCGCGGGCTCCCTGGTCACCGGCCTGGCGCCGGCCACCGGGACGCTGCTCGCCGGGCGCGTCCTGCAGGGCCTCGGCCCCGCGCTGCTGGTGCCGGGCAGCCTCACGCTGATCAGGACGGTGTTCGAGGACGGCCGCCGCCGCGCGATGGCGATCGGGCTGTGGTCCACCGCGTCCGGGCTGGCGCTGGCGGTCGGGCCGCCGCTCGGCGGGCTGATCGTCGCCGGGCTCGGCTGGCGCTGGGTGTTCCTGCTGAACGTCCCGCTGACCGCCGTGCTGGTCGCCGCCGCCGGCCGGTTCGTCCCCCGCATCCCCCGGCCGGAGGCGGCGCGCGGGCCGTTCGACTGGCCGGGCGCCGCGCTCACCACGGCCGGGGTGGCGCTGCTGGCGTTCGCGACGATCCAGGGGCAGGACGCGGGCTGGACGTCGGCGCCGGTCCTGCTCGCCTTCGCCGCCGGGACCGCCGCGCTGGCCGGTTTCGCCTGGTGGGAGCGGCGCGCCCGGCAGCCCCTCGTCGACGTGACGCTGTTCCTGCGGCCCCGGTTCGCCGCCGCGAACCTGGTGGCGCTGGTGGTGTTCTTTGCGTTCGTCGGCGCGATCGTGTACTTCAGCGCGTTCTTCCAGCAGGTCCAGGGCCGCTCGCCGGTCGGTGCGGGGCTGGAGGTGTCGGCGATCGGCGTCGCGTACGCGGTGGCCGCGACGCTGTCGGGGCGGCTCGTCCACCGGGTGGGGGAGCGGGCGCTGCTGGTGACGGGCCTGCTGGTCAGCGGCGCGGCGACGCTCGGCCTGCTGCGCCTCGCGCCCGGCACCGGGACGGGCGCCGTCTGGTGGGACTTCGCGCTGCTCGGCGCGGGGATCGGGCTCTGCGGGACGCCGATCACCACGATCGCGATGTCGGCGGTGGACGCGTCGCGGGCCGGGATGGCGTCGGCGGTGACGAACGCGCTGCGGCAGGTCGGGCAGGTGTTCGGCGTCGCGGTGCTCGGCGCCCTGGTCTACGCGGGCCTGCCCGGCGGCGGCGGGCCGGGGCGGCTGGATCCGGACGGCGCGGCGGCGTTCGTCCGGGGGCTGCACCACGCGCTGTGGACGTCGGCGGCCGCGCTGCTGGCGGTGGCGGCCGTGGCCGCGGTGCTCTGCGCCCGCGACCGACCTGCCGGGGAACCGCCCGCCCGGGAGCGGCCCGCGGGCGAAGGGTCTCGCATCGGCGGGTGAAAGCGGTGTCATCGCAGGTCAGCGGCCGGTCATGGGCAACCATTTCTTTGGCCTCTCTTGGGTGCCGGGCGCCCGTCGCGAGGACTGAATCCGGTCCTGCGGGTGATTACCTCACCTGCGGGAGGTCGGGTGTACGGACGGCGCACATGGTCCATACGGGTGCGGATGACCGTGATTGCCGGGACGGTCTCCGCCCTCATCTGCGCCGTGCTCATCGCCATGATCGTCGTCGGGGTGCGCGGCCGCGCCACCGAGTACAAGCGCAACCAGGCGCTGTCCGCGGCGATGAAGGTCGCCGAGGAGTTCCGCCGCCGCCCGGTGCGCGGCGTCGTCGGCGCGCCGCACGGCATCGCCGTCCAGGTGCTGGACCCGCGGAACACCGTGGTCGCCGGGACGCCGGGCCACGTGGCCGGGCCGCCGATGGCCACGTTCCGGCCGGGCGCCGCGACCGGCTTCAAGGACGCCCAGGTGCTCTGCCCGCCGGCCGGCCTGCGCGGCTGCCACTGGGTGATCGACTTCACCGTCCGGCTGCCGTCCGGGGAGTGGCAGGTGTACGCCGCCGCGCCGAACGTGCCGTGGTTCGTCAGCGGCGGCCTGATCACCTTCGTGATCAGCGTGGGCCTGCTGCTGGTGCTGATGGTCGGCCTGCGGACGTGGCGGACCGTCGACCGGACCCTCGCGCCCGTCGACGGGATCCGCCGCGAGCTGACCGAGATCACCGCGAGCAAGTCGGGGCGCCGGGTCACCGTGCCGGAGAACCGGGACGAGATCCGGATGCTCGCCGAGGCCGTCAACGCGACCCTCGACCGGCTGGACGCCGCGCTCGCCCGGCAGCGCGGCTTCACCTCCGACGCCTCGCACGACCTGCGCAGCCCGATCGCCGCCGCGCGCACACAGCTGGAGGAGGCGCTGCTGTACGCCGACGACACCGACTGGCCCCGGACCGCCCGGACCGTCCTGCAGACCCTCGACCGGCTGCAGGCGATCGTCACGGACCTGCTGCAGCTCGCCCGGCTGGACGCCGGCGCCTGGCAGGACACCGAGACGATCGACCTCGCCGCCCTGGTCACCATCGAGCTGGCCCGGTCGGACCGCAGCAAGCGGATCGTCCCGGACCTGCAGGAGGGCGTGCAGCTGCGCGGCGACCGGCTGCGGCTGGTCCGGCTGTTCACGAACCTGCTGGACAACGCCGAGCGGCACGCCGAGTCGCGGGTCGACATCACCGTCCGGGACGACGACGGCGTCGCGGTCCTGGAGGTGCGGGACGACGGCGCCGGCATCGCGCCGGAGGACCGCGAGGTCGTCTTCCAGCGGTTCGCGCGGCTCAAGGACGGCAAGGCCCGCGACGCCAACGGCACCGGCCTCGGCCTCCCGATCGCCCGCGAGATCGCCAAGGCGCACGGCGGCACGCTGAACGTCGAGGACAGCGACCGCGGCGCCCGGTTCGTCCTCCGCATCCCGCGCGAGTCGTGACCGGCGCCGCGGCGTCCGCCGTCGCGCCGGTCGCCGTCGCGGCGTCCGTCGGCGCGGCGTTCGCCGTGGCGCCGGTCAGTCGCGGGGGCCGGTGTCCGCGACCCGGATCCAGCCCTTGAGCCGCGACTCCTTCACCCGGGAGGTGAACGGCGCGTACCGGGCGGCGTCGTGGCCGGGCGCGTGCGCGAGCACCGTCTCGTACAGGAACGCGGACGCGACGAAGGCGAGGTCGGCGCGGGTCTCGGCGAGGCGCTGCCGGAGCGGGCGGGCGTCCAGCAGCCGGGCCGCGTGGATCACCGAGGAGCCGGACACGCCCTGCGGGTCGGCGGTCACCGGGCCGACGTGCAATGCCACCCGCAGCTGGATGCGGACGGCCTCCTGCGCGGTCCGGTTATGGCGGCGCAGCGACGCGGCGAGCCGCGCGACGACCGGCTCGACGGCGGCGGCGGGCGTCTCGGGCGGGACGACGATCAGGGCGCCGTCGCCGCGGTCCTCGCGGTGGCACTCGTCCCACGGGACGCCCGCTTCCGCGAACGCCTCCCACAGCAGCTCGTACATGATCCGGCGCATCTCGAGCCGGTCCATGTCGGTGCGGTACGGCGCGCTGAAGGACGCTATGTCGACGAACATGATGGAGCACATGTGGCCCGTCCACGGACGCCGTGCTGGAGGCTCCTTAACGGCGGTGGCGTACGCACCCCCAGGAAGGGCCCTGCTCTGCACGGGTGGCGTGGTCTGCGCGTAGGACGGGGTTAGGCGCAGAGGGGGCTCCGCCGCGCGCGCGGCGTAGGGGGACAGGACACCGTCGTCGTCGTACGGGGTGATGGCGGCGTAGGCGCTCGTCCCGGTGTAGGGGTCGAGCGGGGCCGCGGCGGCGCGGGCGTGCTCCTGCGATGGGAACACGCGCTCGGTCAGCCGGTCGTACACCTCCTTCTCCACCAGGGCGACCACCCGTGTGTGCGCGGTCAGGTACGCGGCGAACTCCTGGGTGGACATCCGCAGGGCGCGGACGGTGTCGACCGCGACGACGGTCGCCGACCGGCGCCGCAGCAGCAGCGCGGCGCGCTCGCCGATGATGTCGCCGGGGCCGCGGAACGCGACGATGCGCTCGCCGCCGTCCCGGTCGACGCAGATCCGCACGGCGCCGGAGCGGATCACGAGGAGGTGGTCGGCGGCGTCGCCCTCGCGCCACAGCACTTCGCCGAGCGGGTACACGACGTCGTGCGCGGCGGCGAGGAACCCGGCCTGCTCCAGCGGCGCGAGCGAGGCCCAGAACCCGGACCGCACGGGCGGCCGTGACCCGGCCGCCTGGGGAGGCCGCGACCCTGCGGCTTCGGAAGGCAGCGGCCTGGCGGCTTCGGGAGGCCGCGGCCCGGCCGTCCCGGGAGCGGCTGTTCCTGGAGGCAGGGGGCCGGTCGCTCCGTCGGCCTCGGGCCGCGCCGTGGAGCCCGCCGTGCGGTCGGCCGCCGGGCGCGGGGCGGGGCGCGGCGCCTCGGCCGTCGCGGGCCGGGGGACGGCGCCCGCCACGGCGCGGAGGGCGGCGGCCGTCGAGTAGGCCTCCGCGTCGGGGTCGTGCAGGTGCGTGCGACCGTCCATCACCACCCCCGCCTCGGGACGGCCCGGCCGGCGGCGGCCGGGCGCGGGCTCCACGACGGGAGGGACGGGACGCGGGCGCCCGGGAAACGGGGAGAATGCCGGTGAATGGGGAGAAGGACAATGGTCGTGGGACGATTCTGCTTTTCTGACATGTCGGTGAACCCCATGCCTCGAAAACGCGTCTCCGGGCGGGTCGAGCCATTGCGTCCTTCGCGCCGGGGGGCGCCGGCGGCGGACGGGCCGATGCCGAAGTCGCGTTCACCTATGGCCCATGCCGCGTGATCGCGGTTAGACTGGGGGCGTCCGCGGAGCACATTTCACCAGGTCAGTGCGGTGTTCCCGCCATCTGTGCAGGAGGGCCCGCAGACCCGGTGCGAGGTGCCCGGCGGTGCCGAGGAGTCGCCTCCCGCCTTCCGGTCGATCGTCTTGGCTCGCAACCGGTGATCGTCCGAAGGTGGGGGCGACTCTTTCTGTTCTTCTGGAATTACCGAAAAGCGCCTTCTCTGGATCGCCTCCCCGCGGGCCCGCCCGGTGGCCGCTGCCCGAGCCGCCGGGTCGTGCGATTCCGTTCCCGGTCCCGTCCACCGGGCCGCCGCGGTGCCCCCGCCGCGTGTTCACCCTGTGTCAGGATCGTGTCCGTTCTGAGGTAGCAACCCGCCCTCTTGCGCGACGGTTGCTGCTATTCTGCTACCTAGCACATTACAACATAGTCTACCGACATACAGCACGCCGAAACCTGCTGATCGTCCGGAATCCCGGGTAATCGCGGACTCCGGACCTTGACACCGCCGCTCGACGGGCGGTCAGGTGTCGGCGTGTCGACATGCGTCCTGACATCTTGCGCCTTGCCAGGTAGCATGCAGTGAGGTGGCGACAACTACGCAGAGTGAGCCGTCATATGACCAGTGACCAGGGGCCCATCGTCCAGAGCGCGCTACTGCGCACCGAGCTCGTCCGCCTCCGCAAGGAGAAGGGGCTGACGCAGGAGCAGGTGGTCCGGCAGCTCGAATGGTCCCCGTCCAAGCTCATCCGGGTCGAGGGCGGGAAGAACGCCATCACCCGCACCGACCTCCAGGCCCTGCTCAACGTCTACGACGTGACCTCGGAGGGCCGCCAGGAGCGGCTGCAGGCGCTGGCGCGGGGCGCGCGCGAGCCCGCCTGGTGGAACGCCTACCGCGGCGAGTTCGACCCCAACTTCCTCAACTACGTGGGGTACGCCGCCGGCGCCGCCTACATCCGGCACTTCCACGGCTCGGTGATCCCCGGCCTCCTGCAGACCCGCGAGTACGCGGAGGTCCTCTCCACCGGCAAGGTGTCGCAGCAGGCGAGCGCGCTCGGCGTGAAGCTGCGCATGCAGCGCAAGGAGGAGCTGGCCAAGCGCCAGCACCCGCCGCGGCAGCTCTACATCGTGGACGAGGCGGTCATCCGCCGCCATGTCGGGATCAAGGTCGACCCGGGCATCATGCCCAACCAGCTGCGCAGCATCGCGGACGCCGCGGAGTCCGACGACCTGCTCACCGTCCGGATCATCCCGTTCAGCGCCGGGGCGCACCTCGGCCTCGAAGGGCCGTTCACCCTCCTGGAGTTCGACGGCGACCTCGACGACGTGCTGTTCCTGGAGGGCCGGTCGGGCTCCAGCGCGATGATCACCGGTGAGGACGACCGGATCACCGAGTACCGCGACACCTTCGAGGTGCTGCTGGAGGACGCGCTCCCGGCCGAGCAGTCCATCGCCCTGCTCCGCCGGACCGCCGAGGAGCTGATGGCCTGATCGGCCCTTTCCGATGGGGCGAATCGACCGCGAGGGGAGGTGACGCCGTTCCGGCCCTTCTCCAAGCCGAGTGGCCTTCATAGCACGCAGAGTGATCTTGTGTTCCCTTGTAGGCGGGATAACTGGAACCGTTTACACTCGTGATCGGGAAAATTTCCACAAGGTCGTGGTTCGTCGTGCCCTGCTTGGCTCACGCCGGCGGACGCTCCCGGCCTGGTCGGCCGACGAGGCGGCACCGCCGGCACCGGATGGAGGGTTGCTGGATGGTCTATCGGTCGCTTCGGGGGGAGGCGCTGAACTGGCGCAAGGGCAGCAGGAGCCAGTCCGGGAGTGACTGCGTCGAGGTGGCGGCGGCCGGTCCCGCCGTGCTGATCCGCGATTCCCGCGCTCCCGCCGCCGGAATGCTCACGCTCGATTCCGCACAGTGGCGCACCCTGCTGCGCGCCGCCCGGAACGGCGAACTGGACGGCCGCTGAGTCACGCGACTCATTCTCACCGCTTCTCGCGATAATTGTCGTCCGCCACAATCGGCGGCCGCCTTTAACGGCGGATTCCGACAACGCGGTAACGCGCCGCCGCCCCCCTGGGCGGCCGCCGTCGCCGCCGGGCGTCCGGGACGTCCGGCGGCCGACCCTGAGGCGCCCCTGACCGCACCCTGAACCGTCCCTGGTCCCCCTGCCGCGCGCCGGGAGCGCGGCCTAGCGTGATCTTGCGGTCCGGGGCCGCCGGGCGCTCCCCGGCCGTCCCGGACGATCGTCCGCCCGCTCGGCGGAGCCTCCTCGACGTCCATCCCGGAAGGACATCCATGCAGCGCAAGCACAGGCGTATCGCCATGGGCGCGGCTGCGGCGGGCATCGTGCTCGCCGGCGCGGCCGTCCCGCTGGCACCGCCGTCGGCGAACGCGGCGCCCGCCCCCGCTCCTCCCCCCGCCGGCACCGGCATTGACTGGAAGGCGTGCGGCGACGACGGCAAGGCGCAGTGCGCGACCCTGCGGCTCCCCGTCGACTGGGCCCACCCGGACGGCCCGACGTTCGGCCTGGCCATCGCCCGCCGCAAGGCCCTCGACCCGGCCGCCCGCATCGGCACGCTGGTCTTCGGCCCGGGCGGTCCCGGCGACTCCGGCGTCCAGCGGATCACCACGGGCATCAGCCGGTTCAGCGAGCGGATCCGGCGGCGCTTCGACATCGTGAGCTTCGACCCGCGCGGCATCGGCGCCAGCAACCCCGTGACGTGCTCGGCCGCGCTCCTCGCCGAACGTCCCGACCCGAACATCGCGAGCCGCGAGGACTTCGACGCGACGCTCGCCTACAACAAGCGGCTCAGGGACGACTGCCGCGAGCGCACCGGACCGCTGTACGACCACGCCGACACGATGAGCACCGTCCGTGATGTGGACGCCATACGTGCCGCCCTAGGCGAGACCAAGCTGAGCTTCCATGGCAGCTCCTACGGGACGCTTCTGGGCGCGGAGTACGCCGAGACGTATCCGGGCCGTGTGCGCGCGATGGTGCTGGAAAGCGTCATCGACCACAACGTCCGGTCGGCCCGGCCGTTCCTCGACGCGGAGATGGGTGCCGCGCAGGACTCCTTCGACCAGTTCGCCGAGTGGTGCGACCGGACGGCGAGCTGCGCGCTGCACGGCCGGGACGTCCGAGCCGTCCTGCGCGACCTGCGGGAACGCGCCGCGCGCGGGGTGCTCCCGGACCCGCAGACCCCAGGGCGCGCGCTGACGGAGTTCGAGCTGCTCGTGGTGACGTACAAGCAGTTCTACGGGCCCGACTGGGCGAAGCTCGCGTCGCTGCTGTCCGCGCTGGAGGCGAGCGAGCCCGTCCAGCCCGTCCCGGCGAAACCAGCCGAGGGAACCGGGACGGACAACTTCACCGCGCAGTTCTGCTCCGACTGGAACCTGCCGGTCCGCGACTACGGCGACTTCGCGCGGCTCTCGCGGCGCAGCGAACGGATCGCGCCCGACATGCACGGCACCCGCCCGGTCATGGCCCTCACGGCGTGCCTCGGCTGGCCGAAGCCCGTCGCGAACCCGCAGCACCGGCTCAAGGTGCGCACCACTGCGCCGATCATGATGCTGAACGCGGTCCACGACCCCGCCACTCCGTACGCGTGGGCGCGGAGCGTCGCACGCCAGATCGGCCCGAAGGCGACCCTGCTCACCTATGCGGGCTCCGGCCACGGCGTCTACAACAGCGGCCCGTGCACGCGCGACGCGATCGACCGCTACCTGATCTCGGTGAAGACGCCCGCGCGCGGCGCGGTGTGCCCCGCCGTGCCTCAGTAGAGGAACGGCAGCGCGACGCCCTCGGCGCCGGTGAGGTCGCGGCCGTCCGTCCGGCCCATGAGCCACGCGAGCAGGGACGACGCCGGTCCGGACACCACGGTCTCGCCCCCGCCGTAGGCGTCGCCCGTGTCGGTGGCGAGGACACGCAGCCGCGGCGCCTCGTCGCGGCGGGCATAGGACGCGACGATGTTCGGGAGCCTCCGGGCGACGTACTCCGCGGGCCAGTCGGCCGGCCCGAACCCGGCGTCGAGGTCGACGTGGTGGGTGAGCACCTCGGTGAGCCGCGAGTCGGTCGCCCGCGCGACGGGGTGCCGGGCACCCGACGTCCACTGGACGACCCGCTCCCACGCGTCGTCCGGCATCGCCTCGTACGCCTCGGCCCACCGGTCCGCGCTGTCGCGGACGTCCGCGACGAGGACGGCGGCGGGACGTCCGGCGCCCTCCTCGATCTCGGCGGCGCGCGCCTCCACGCTCGGGTACTCGCGCGTCTCGACGCCGGTGCGCGCCCAGGTCAGCAGGCGGGTGCCGCCGTCGGCGTTGCGCGCGACGTGGGTCAGCACGTGGCCGCGCGTCCAGCCGGGCAGCAGCGACGGCGCGCGCATGTCCGCCTCGCCGAGCCGGGCGGCGGACGCGAGCAGGCCGCGGGTCGCCGCGGTGATCGCTTCGAGCGGTTCGACGCGGGTCATGCACGATCCTCTCGACGGGGGACGGGTGACCACCTGAGGACGGCGGTCACCAGGGGCGAACGAGCGGCGGTCACCGGGGAAGCGGCGGTCGTGACCGGGGAAGGGCGGCCCTCACCAGGGGAGGGGGTGCCCGTCGCGGAAGAAGCCGCCGGTCGGGCCGCCGTCGGGCAGCGTCGCGGCCCACACGACGCTCGCCGCGCCGTCGGCGACGGGACGTCCGCCGGGGCCGCCCATGTCGGTCGCGACCCAGCCCGGGCAGACCGCGTTCACCAGGATCCCGTCGGCCCGCAGCTCGGCCGCGAACATCCTGGTCAGCGCATTGAGCGCGACCTTGGACGCGGTGTAGGCGGGCGTGCCGGACCCCATCCCCGCCAGCGACGCGGCCTCGCTGGACACGTTGACGATCCGGCCGTGCGCGCTGCGCCGCAGCGCCGGCAGCAGCGCCTGCGTCAGCCGCCACGGCCCGTACAGGTTGGTCTCCGCCGCGTCCCGGACGACGTCGAGGTCCGCGTCCGACGGCCGCTGCCAGGTGTCGTAGGTGATCGCGGCGTTGTTCACCAGCACGTCCAGCCGCCCGATCTCGGCGGCGACGCGGTCGACGTCCGCGGTGGACGTCACGTCCAGCCGGACCGGCGTCGCGCCCGCCTCCTTCGCGGCGCGCGCGGCGGCGTCGGGGTCGCGCGCCCCGAGCAGCACCTCGTGCCCGCGCTCCGCGAGCTGCCGGCACACCTCCAGGCCGATGCCCCGGTTCCCACCGGTGACCAGCGAGACCGTCACGCCCATCGCCTCCCCCGAACGGATACGCCCATGATCACGCTTATCGGGGGCGCGCGTCCACCGGAGTTCGCGGGCGCCGTCTCAGCGGGCGCCGTCTCAGCGGGCGCCGTCTCGGCAGGCGCCGTCAGCGGACGCCGCGGGGGCGGAACTGGACGCTGATCCTCGGGCCGACCGCGCGGGTGCTCTTCGGGATCGCGTGGTCCCAGGTCCGCTGGCAGCTGCCGCCCATCACGATCAGGTCGCCGTGGCCCAACTCCCGGCGGATCGCCGGACCGCCGCCGCGCGGACGCAGCAGCAGTGGACGCGGCGCGCCGACCGACAGGATCGCGACCATCGTGTCCGCGCTCGCGCCGCGCCCGATCCGGTCGCCGTGCCAGGCGACGGAGTCGCGGCCGTCCCGGTAGAGGCAGAGCCCGGCCGTCCGGAACGGCTCGCCCAGCTCCGCCTCATAGTGCGCGTTCAGCGCGGCCTTCGCCGCGTCCAGGACGGGGTCGGGCAGCTCGGCGCCCTCGTCATAGAACGACAGCAGGCGCGGCACGTCCACGACGCGGTCGTACATCCGCCTGCTCTCCGCCCGCCACCGGACGGACGCGTGCAGCCGCTCGAACAGCGCGTCCGCGCCGGGGATCCAGGCGGGCAGCACGTCGATCCAGGCGCCGTGGGCCAGCCGCGTCCGGCGCGCCTCGCTCAGCGGGCGGGGGCCGGTCTCGTCGGCGCGGTCCAGCAGCGAGCCTTGGAACATGCCCCCACTCTACCCCGGCGAGTCAAACACATGTTCGATCAGCTGTGGTACATCGCGTCGCAGAACACCAACCCGGAGCTCGGGTCCTTCTTCTGCACCGGCTTGCCGTCGACGAGGACCTCGCAGCCGAGGAACGCCGTCGGCGACGCCGCCGCGCCGCTGATCGACAGCGCCGCCGTCGGCTGGCGGCCGGTGTCCGGCATCGGGAACTCCTTGTGCCACGGCAGTTTCACGTTCTTCAGCGTCACCGACTTGCTGTTCACCGGGTCGTTGTAGACGACCTGCATCGCCGCCCCGCCGGACCCCCACACCACGTACTTCACCTGGTGGACGATGCCCGTGTCGGCCTTCCCCACGTCCGGGATCCGCTGCAGCACCAGCGCCGCCAGCGCGGCCAGCATCCCCTTCGGGTCCTTGTCCGGATGCTGCGGCACCTCGGACAGGACGATCCCGACGATCAGCCCGCCGCGCCGCGCCTCCACCTCGTACTCGGACGGGCTGCCGCCCAGCGTCGAGTAGTCGAACCAGCTCTCGTCCGCGCCCTGCACCACGTTCGACGCGAGCACCGACGGCTTGCCCTTCAACCGGTCCTTGTGGTCGTCCAGCCCCTGCTTGAACGCGATCTTCGCGCCCTGCGCGCTCTTCTGCAGGCTCAGATTCAGCTGGTCGCCCAGCATGTACGTGCAGTAGACGGCGTTGGAACCGTCCTGCGCGGGGCCCGCGTCCTCCTGCGGCATGCGCTGGTGGCCGTACTTCGCGTAGTCGGCGTCCGTCAGCAGCCCGCACATCTTCGCCGTCAGCCGCCCGTTCTCCGGCTGCGGCCAGCCCCCGGCCGGCGCGGTCGCCTGCGCCGCCGGTTTCAGCGGCGGCTTCCCGGCCCCCGAGGCCTTGTCCTTGCCGCCCCCGTCGCCGCACCCGGACAGGGCGAGCGCCAGCGCGCCGCCTGCCGCGATCGTCCTGATTGCACACCCTCGGTTCACGGCGCAGACCCTAGGCGGCCGTGCTTACACCCGGCTTACAGCCGGCTACGGCTCCTTGGCACTCGCCGGTCACGGAGTGTCAGACCCCCTGCATAACCTGCACGGGTGACGGAACGACTGCCGCGCCCGGTCAGGGCGCTCATCGGCGTGCGCGTGATCAACCAGCTCGGCGCGTACGTGATGTCGTTCCTGGCCGTGCTCGCCGGCCCGGACCTCGCCTCGGCGGCCCTCGCCGTCTTCGGCGTCGCCGCGCTCGCCTCCCGCTGGATCGGCGGGATGCTCCTCGACCGGCTCGCGCCGCGCACCGTCGTCGTGCTCGGCCTCGCGTCCACCGGCGCCGCGCTGCTCGTCCTCGCGCTCGCGCACGGGCCGCCGCAGACCCTCGGCGCCGTCGCGCTCGTCGGCCTCGCCTTCGAACTCTGCGAGCCCGCCACCCAGGAGGCGCTCGCCCGCGCCGCCCCCGCCGGCCGGCACGGCGACGTCTACGGCCTGCTCGGCACGTCCCTCGTCGCGGCCGGAGCCGTCGGCGGGCTGCTCGCCGCCGTCCTGCTGCCGCTCGGCGCCCGCTGGCTCGCGGTCGTGGACGCGGCGACCTGCCTCGCCGCTGCCGCCGTCGCCCTGGCGTTCCTGCCGCGCGAACCCGTCCGGCCGCCCGTGCGGGACGCGGCGTGGCGGCCGTCCCGGCGGCTCGTCCGGCTGACCCTCGCCGGGACCGCGTTCGCCGCCGGCTACCTCGCCGTCCTGATGTACATGCCGTTCGTGCTGCTCCAGCGCGGCGCGCCCGCCTGGCTGCCCGGTCTCGTGCTGACCGGCGCCGCCGTCCTCGCCCCGCTGACCGGCCGCCTCGGCCGCCGCGCCCTGGACCGGCTGCCCCACGAACGCGTCCTCGCCGCCGGCACCGGCGCCCTCGCGTTCGCGGCCCTGGTCCTGGCCGTCGGACGGGCCGTCCCGGTCACCGTCGCCGCGTACCTCGCCTGGGCCGTCGCCGACAGCGTCCTCCAAGGCCGGTGGCAGGCCCTGATCGCCTCGATCGCGCCGGAGGCGGAACGGCCCCGCTGGTTCGCGTTCTTCGGCTCGTCATGGGGCGTCGCGCAGCCCGCCGTCCCCGGCCTCGCCGCCCTGGCCGGCGGCGCCATGCCGGTCGCGGCGGTCGCCTTTCTCGCCGTCCCGCTGACCCTGCGCCGTCCCAAGCCCGACCCGGCGCCCGACCCTGGCCCGGCGCCCGTCGCCGCCAAGCCGGCCGCCGTTCCCGAAGCCGTCCCCGACCCGTCCTGAGACCGGCCGGGCGGCTGCGGCGTCGACTCAGGTGTTCAGGGAGGAGACCTGGCGGCGCGGCTTGCGCTGCAACCCGCCGCCCTGCGCGCCGCCGCGCCGCGACCGCCGCCCGCCCGCGGCGTCCGCGCGGCTGTCCTGCGCGTTGTCGCGCTGCGCGCCCCGGCTCGCCTTCTCAGCGGACGAGGCACTCGCCGAGGCTGCCCGGCCGCCCTGCCGCGCCCCGCCACTCTGACGGCGCGAACCCCGACCGGACGCAACGTCCGCCGAGGCCACGCGCCCGTCCCGCGCGTCGTTGCTCTGACGGCGCGAGCTTCGGCCGGACGCGACGTCCGTTGAAGTCGCGCGGCCGTCCTGCGCGTTGCTGCTGTGACGGCGCGAACCTGAGGCGACGGCCGTCGAAGTTGCGCGGGCGTCCTGTCGTGCTTCGCCGGTGCCGCTGCGACGGCGCGAGGTTCGGCTCGGGGGCTGTTCGGTGTTGCGCTGCTGGGCGGGGTTCTGCGCGGCGGGCCGGGCCGGCGGCGTGCGGGCGCCGGTGATGCGGGCCAGCTCGCCGTCGCCGGGGCGCACCTCGGTGATGCGCGGGGTGATGCCCGCCTTGGCCATCAGGTCGGCCATCTCCCGGCGCTGGTCGGGCAGGACGAGCGTGACCACGGTCCCCGGACGTCCCGCGCGGGCGGTGCGTCCGCCGCGGTGCAGGTAGTCCTTGTGGTCGGCGGGCGGGTCGACGTTGACGACGAGGTCGAGGTCGTCGATGTGGATGCCGCGGGCGGCGACGTTCGTCGCGACCAGCACGGTGACGTCCTCGTTGTGGAAGCCCTCCAGCGCCCGGTTGCGCTGCGACTGGGACTTGCCGCCGTGCAGCGCGGCGGCGCGGACGCCGCGCGCGGCCAGCTTGCGGACGAGCCGGTCCGCGCCGTGCTTCTTGCCGACGAACATGATCACCCGGCCGTCGCGGGCCGCGATGTGGGCGGTCGTGTCCTGCTTGTCGTCGTCGGCGACGTGCAGGACGTGGTGCTCCATCGCGGTGACCGCGCCCGCCGCCGGGTCGACCGAGTGGGTGACCGGGTCGTCGAGGAACCCGCGGACGAGCTTGTCGACGTTGCGGTCGAGCGTCGCGGAGAACAGCATCCGCTGCCCGCCGGGCGGGGTCTGCTCGAGGAGCCGGGTGACCTGCGGCAGGAAGCCCATGTCGGTCATCTGGTCGGCCTCGTCCAGCACGGAGGTCCGCACCTCGCCGAGCCGGCAGTCGCCGCGTTCGACGAGGTCGGCGAGCCGCCCGGGGGTGGCGATCAGGACGTCGACGCCGCGCTTGAGGGCGTTCGCCTGGCGGGAGATCGGCATGCCGCCGACCACGGTCGCCGTCCGCAGGCCCACGGCGTCCGCGTACGGCGCGAGCGCGTCGGTGACCTGCTGGGCGAGTTCGCGGGTGGGGACGAGGACGAGCGCGAGCGGCGCGCGCGGCTCGGCGCGGCGGCCGGCGGTGCGGGTCAGCACCGCGAGCCCGAAGGCGAGGGTCTTGCCCGAGCCGGTGCGGCCGCGTCCGAGGACGTCCCGTCCCGCGATGGCGTCCGGCAGCGTCGCGGCCTGGATGGGGAACGGGTCCGTCACGCCCTGGGCGGCCAGCGCGGCGAGGAGCCGCGGCGGCATCGGCAGGTCGGCGAACGCCGCGACCGGCGGCAGCGCCGGGGTGCGGGTCTCCGGGAGCGCGAACTCGGTGTCCTGCCGCGCGTTCGCGGCCTTCGCCGGACGGCGGCGTCCGGCGGAACGCGACCGGGACGGGCCGCCGCGCGCGCTCGGACGGCCGGCATGGTGCATGGTCATGTGAAACCTTCCTCGGAAGCGGTGCGTCCCGAGGAAGAGCTCCGCCTGCGCGACCGTGCGCGGCGGCGCGGCGAAGAGCTAACAAGAACGAACCGTGCGCGCGGCCGTGCCGCGCGCTGTGAAACGGGGGCGGGCCCCCTGGGAGCGTCGTGCGGCGGCGGGCTCGCCCGGGGGGCGCGC
>NZ_JBEZJL010000049.1:0-80728 GCF_040651755.1 Actinomadura sp. NPDC048394
TGATTGGGCGAGCGCGAACTCGCTTCGCGAGCTTCCCGGTGGGGCTCGCCTTCGGCTTCGCCCCACCGGTCAGATAGCGCGCTCGCGTGACGGCTGAGGTCGTGGAGATGGTGCGGCCCGGCGGGGCTACGCGGTGATCTCGCGGGCTCGGTCGACGTCGCGGTGCATCTCCTCGATGAGGGCGTCGATCGAGTCGAACTTCAGCGTGTCCCGGATGCGGGCGGTGAAGTCGACGCCCATGTGCTCGCCGTACAGGTCGAGGTCGTCGCGGTCGAGGGCGTAGGCCTCGACGGTCCGCTCCCCCGCGCCCTCGAACGTCGGGTTGGTGCCGATGGAGATCGCGGCGGGCCAGCGGAAGCCGGGGTAGCGGTCGGTGTCGGCGACCAGCCAGCCGCCGTACACGCCGTCCGCGGGGATCGCGGTGTGCGGCAGCGTCTCCAGGTTCGCGGTGGGGAAGCCGAGCGCCCGGCCCCGCTGGTGGCCGCGGACGACCACGCCCTCGACGCGGTGCGGGCGGCCGAGCGAGGCCGCGGCGCCCTCGACGTCGCCGGCCTCCAGCCGCTCCCGGATGTAGGTGGAGGAGATCGTGTCGCCGTTGGCGACGAGCGGCATGCCCTCGGCGGTGAAGTCGTACTTGGCGCCGAGCTCCTTCAGCAGCGCGACGTCGCCCTTGGCCTTGTGCCCGAACCGGAAGTCCTCGCCGACGATGACGTGGGCCGCGTGCAGCCGGTCGACCAGGACCTGCTGGACGAACTCGTCCGGCGGCGTCTTCGACAGGTCCAGCGTGAACGGGACGACCACGACCGCGTCGGTGCCGAGGCCCTCCAGCAGCTCGATGCGGCGCTGGGTGGTGGCGAGCAGCGGCGGGTGGGTGCCGGGCCGGACGACCTCGTCGGGATGCGGGTCGAAGGTGATCGTGACCGAGCGCAGGCCGCGGCGGCGCGCCTCCTCGGCGGCGGCGCCGACGATCCGCTGATGACCGAGGTGCACCCCGTCGAACACCCCGATGGTGACCACCGAACGGCCCCAGTCGGCGGGAACCTCGTCGAGGCCATGCCAGCGCCGCACCATGCTCTCCCTGCGTAGGACGTCCCTGCGGGTTCTGTCTGTCGACATAAGGGTGCCATGCGCCGTCCGGTGCCGTTACCGAGGGGGCGCGCTTCGGCCCGGCCGGGCGATCACCCCGCCTGGTAGACGACGAACGAGACGGCGATGTACTGCAGGACGTACGCGGCGAGGGTGCAGGCGTGGAAGACCTCGTGGAAGCCGAACCAGCGCGGGGACGGGTTGGGGCGGCGCAGCCCGTAGACGATCCCGCCGACGCTGTAGCAGACGCCTCCGAGCGCGACCATGAGGCAGGCGACGAGGCCCGCGCCGTCCAGGAACTGTGGCAGGAAGAACACGGCGACCCATCCGAGCACGATGTAGAGGGTCACGTAGAGCGCGCGCGGGGCGCCGATCCAGGTGGTGCGGAAGACCACGCCGGCGATGGCTCCCGTCCACACGGTGATCAGGACGGCGATGCGGACGCCGCCGTCGAGGGCCAGCACGGCGAACGGCGTGTAGGTCCCGGCGATGATCAGGTAGATGTTGGCGTGGTCGAAGCGGCGCAGCACCTCGATCAGCCGGTGCGAGCTGGCCTGGCGGTGGTACGTTCCCGAGATCCCGAACAGCAGCCCGGACGTGGCGACGTAGACGGCGGACGAGAGCCGGGCGAGCGGGGTGGGGCCGAGCGCGACGAGGACGAGCCCGGCGACCATGACGGCGGGGAACGCGCCGAGGTGCAGCCAGCCGCGCATCCGCGGTTTGGTGGGGGACGCGGCGGCGTCCGGTCCCGGCTCGCCGGCGGGGTCGGTCACGGGATCGGTCACCGTGTTCATGGGCAGCCTCCTCTGCAACTAACCTACGGTTACGTAGGTTACGCGACCGTAGGTTCGTCCGCACCGGCGCCCCGGGTGACGCTCGCCACGGCGCCCGCCGGACGCCGGGCGCGGGCGCTCGCCTCCCGCCGGGCGCGGGCGCTCGCCGACACGCATGATCCGATGCCGCGGCGCCCTATCTCAACCCCCATGGGACGATGGGCGCGCCCATGCCGCACCAGCCCCGCCTCCGCCTCGCCCGCGCGGTCGTCTTCGCCACGGTCTGCCTGGCCCTGACCACCGCCGGTCACGCGTACGCGGCGCACGCGGCGGTCCCGCCGTCCGCGGTCGGACTCGGGTTCCTGCTGGTCACCGGCTTCTCGCTGCTCCTGACCGGCACCGAACGCTCCTTCTGGACGATCCTCGGCGGCCTGCTCGGCGCCGAGTTCGGGCTGCACGCGCTGTTCGCCCGGGCGTCGGCCGGGACGTCCGTCCACCACCACGGCGGCGCTCCGGTCCCTGCCGCGCACGGGCACGGCGGCTGGGCCATGACGGCCGTGCACCTCGCGACCGCCCTGGTCGCGGCCGTCTGGCTGCGGCGAGGCGAGGCCGCGATGTGGTCGCTCGCCCGGAAGGTCTCGGCGGCGGCGGCCGGTCCCTGGCGGCTGCTCCTGGCCGCCGCCCTCTCCCCCGCCGCGCCCCCGGCCGCCCCGGTCATGCCCGCCGCCGGGCCGGTCCGCCCGGCGGCCGTCGCACCGCTGCGGCACGCGCTCGTCCGCCGAGGCCCTCCCGCCTGAGGAAGCACCGCATCCCCCGCAGCCGCCGCTGACGGGGCGATCCGTCATTCCCGACGTTTCCTCACGAAGAGAGTTCCCATGCACGACAACGCACATCGGTTCCGCACGATCGCGGCGGGCGCCGGGCTCGCCGGCCTGCTGGGGGCCGCCGCCTGCGGCGGCGAGTCCGCCGGAGCCAAGACCAGCGACAGCGCGCCCCGGTCCCCGTACAAGGCCACCGTGCTGCCCGCCTCGTACACCGTCCCCGACGTCACGATGACCGACATGAACGGCCGCCCCTACGACCTGCCGAAGAGGACCAAGGGCAAGGTCACGATGCTGTTCTTCGGCTACACCAACTGCCCCGACATCTGCCCGACGACAATGGCGGACGCCGCCGGAGCCATGTCGCTGCTCAGCCCGGCCCAGCGCGCGAAGATCCAGGTCGTCTTCATCACCGCCGACCCGGCCCGGGACACCCCGAAGGCGCTCAAGACCTTCCTCGGCCACTTCGACAGGTCGTTCATGGGCCTCACCGGCCCCTGGAAGACCGTCGAGAAGGCCGCCGGGATCGCGAAGGCGCCGGTCAGCCCGCCGCCGAAGCACGCCAAGGGGAACTACATGGTCCAGCACGGCAGCAA
The DNA here is from genome assembly GCF_040651755.1 of Actinomadura sp. NPDC048394. Taxonomy (NCBI): domain Bacteria; kingdom Bacillati; phylum Actinomycetota; class Actinomycetes; order Streptosporangiales; family Thermomonosporaceae; genus Actinomadura; species Actinomadura sp. NPDC048394. The sequence goes on from NZ_JBEZJL010000049.1 coordinate 3,277, forward strand.
CGTCATGACCTACGGGCCGGACGGGCACGGGCGCCTGCTGTTCCCGTACAAGTTCGGCAGCGCCGACATGGCCAACGACCTCAAGACGCTGCTCGCCAAGGAGAACCTGGCCACCTGACGCGGGCCGGGCCGCCTGACCCGGGCCGGGCGGCCGGGCTAGCCGACGAAGACGGCGAGGGGCTTGGCGAGCTTGCCCTGCTCCTCGACCAGGGCCAGAAGGGTCCCGTCCGGCGCGAACACGCCGACGGGGCCCGGGCCCAGGCCGGCCGCCGCGAGACGTCCGCCGTGCGCGACCTTGCGGGCGTCGTCCTCCGACACGTCGCGGCGCGGGAACACCGCCGCGACCGCCTCCGCCATCGGCAGGATCTCCAGCTTCTCGCCCAACTGGTCGAGCGTGCGCGCCATCGCCAGGTCGTACGGGCCGACGCGGGTGCGGCGCAGCGCCGTCAGATGCCCGCCGCAGCCGAGCGCCGCGCCGAGGTCGCGGGCCAGCGCCCGGATGTACGTGCCGGACGAGCACGCCACCGACGCGTCCACGTCGATCACCTCGCCGTGCCGCCGCACGTCCAGCACCCGGAACTCGTGCACCGTCACCGGACGGGCCGCGAGCTCGACCTCCTCGCCCTTGCGGGCCATCTTGTACGCCCGCTGCCCGTTCACCTTGATCGCGCTGACCTGCGGCGGCACCTGCTCGATCGGCCCGGTCAGCGCCGCGATCCCCGCGTGCAGCGCCTCGTCGGCCACGGACGCGGCGGACACCGTCGCGGTGATCTCGCCCTCGGCGTCGTCGGTGTTCGTCGATTCGCCCAGCCGGATCGTCGCGTCGTACCCCTTCTCGGTCAGCGCGAGATGGCCGAGCAGCCGGGTCGCCTTCCCGACGCCGAGGACGAGCACGCCCGTCGCCATCGGGTCCAGCGTCCCCGCGTGCCCGACGCGGCGGGTCTTCGCCAGCCGCCGCATCTTCCCGACCACGTCGTGCGAGGTCCAGTCCGCCGGCTTGTCCACGATGACAAGTCCCGAGTTCTCCACGCGCGCGCTCTCTACTCTCCGTCGGGGCCCGGCTCGCGCAGCGCGGCGCGCAGCCGGTCGATGATCCAGGCGGGCTCCCCGCCCATGGTGAACGCGGCGGCGGTGCGGTGCCCGCCCCCGCCCAGCTCCACGCAGGCGCGGCCGACGTCCACCGCGCCCTTCGCGCGCGTCGACACGTACCACTCGCCCCGGTCGTTCTCCTTCAGCACGACCGCGACCTCGGCCTCGTCGGTGCGCCTCAGCTGGTCGATGACGCCTTCCAGCTGGTCGTAGGGGACGTCGCGGGCCTCCCGGTCGGAGCGGGCGATCGTCGTCCAGACCAGGCCGCGGCCGCCCGCCGCGTCCCGCTCCAGCCGGGCCCGCGACAGCGCCCCGGCCAGCACCTGCAGGTAGCCGAACGGCGCCCGGTCCCACAGCTCCCGGCTGACCGCCTCCGGCCGGACGCCCGCCGTCAGCAGCCGTCCCGCCAGGTCGTGCACCTCCGGGGTCGTGCACGGGTACTTGAACGAGCCGGTGTCGCTGGCGAGGCCCGCGTACAGGCCCTGCGCGATGTCGCCGTCGAGCGGCACGCCGAGCCGCCGGATCAGCTCCTCGACCAGTACCGCCGTCGCGGCCGCGTCCGGATCGACCAGCCGCACGCCGCCGAACCCGACGTTGGACGCGTGGTGGTCGACGACGATCAGGTTCCCGGCCCGGCCCGCCGCGCCCGCGAGCGACCCGAGCCGCGACTGCCCCGCCGCGTCCAGGGAGATCATCAGCGCCGGCGCGGCCGGCATCAGCGCGGGCTCGACCAGGAACTCCTGGCCGGGCAGGAACCGCAGGATCGCCGGCACCGCGAACGGCTCGCCGAACGAGGCCAGGCACCGCTTGCCCATGGCGTGCAGCGCCTGCGCGAGCGCCAGCATCGAGCCGAGCGCGTCGCCGTCCGGGGCGATGTGGCAGGCGAGGCACACCTCGTCGGCCGCCTCGATCAGCTCGACGGCCCGGTCCCAGTCCATGCGCGCGGACGGCGGCACGGCCGCCCGCGCCTCGGAGTCGTTCACCTCAGCGCCGCCCGCGCCGGCGCCGTTCGGAGCGGCACCGTTCGCGGCTCCGTTGGGGCCGGCACCGCTCGCGGCTCCGTTGGGGACGGCACCGTTCAGGGCCGGTACTTGCTGCACCGCGGAACCACCGCGGACGCCGGCGCCTCGCGGCACGACGTCGTGGCCGCTCGCCGGATGCCCGCCCATCCCGTGCAGCGCGCACTCCTCGGCCCGGGCGGCTCCCGATCCCTCCGCCCGCCATTCCGGCCCGTTCACGACGACGGGCGTCCGGACCGGCCGTCCTCACCGTCCTCCGCCGCGCCCAGGTCGTCCAGATCCTCGTCGTCGAGGTCCTCCTCGGAGGCGGGCTCGCGGTACGGGTTGGCCTCCCCCGCTGGCGACGCCCCCTGCGCCGCCCTCGCCACCTCGGCGTCCTTCGCGCGGGCCTTGGCGAGCAGGTCGTCGATGTGCGCCGCGTTCTCCATCAGGGAGTCCATGACGAACGTGATGCTGGGCGTGTGCCGCACCCCGGTCTTCCTGCCCACCTCCGACCGGATGACGCCCTTGGCGCTCTCCAGGGCCGCCGCCGTCTCGGCGCGCTCGCCGTCCGACCCGTACACCGTGTAGTACACGGTCGCGTCGCGCAGGTCGTTGGTGATGCGGGTGTCCGTCACGGTCACGAAGCCGAGCCGCGGATCCTTGATCCGCCTCTCCAGCATCTCGGCCACGATCTGCTGGATGCGGTCGGCGAGCTTGCGCGCCCGAGCTGCGTCCACCATGATCGCACTCCCTTTCTCTATGGTCGCGGGGTCCCGCGGGAGACCGGCCCCCGCGGGCCCCGGTGTGCCGGCCGCCCTCCGCTCCGCCGGGGCGGGGCGGGGCACGGCCGGTCAGTCCTCGTCGTCGTTGAACAGCCGCTGCCGCGCGGACAGCAGCTCGATCTCCGGCCGCCCGAACACCAGGCGCTCGCACTGGTCGAGCACCTGGGTGCAGTTGGCCGCGGTGCCCGAGACCACGGCGATCCCGATCTCCGCCCTGCGGTGCAGGTCGTTGTCACCGGTCTCGGCCACGGCCACCCCCGGGAAGTGCTTGCGCACCTCCGCGATGATGGGCCGGACCACCGACCGCTTCTGCTTCAGCGACCGCACGTCCCCCAGCAGCAGGTCGAGCGTCAGCGCACCCACGTACACCTGGTCGATCACCTCGGGATCCACAGTAGGAACGACGGCGGTCGGCCGCCGTGTTCCCGGGCCGCCCGGCGCCCGGGAACGACAGACGCCAGGCTAGAAGAATCGCCTGGCGTCGTGTCACATTTTCTCACCGGTCCGTCCCGGACGGCCGCCCGCGCGGACCGGGCCCGGAGGCCTGGTCCGCGCGGACGGTCCGTACCGCGGACGATCGGGTGCCGCGAGCGCGGGCCTCAGTCGCGAGGCTTCTCCCGCATCTCGAAGCACTCGATGACATCGCCGAGCTTGATGTCGTTGTAGCCGACCCCGATGCCGCACTCGAAGCCCTCGCGGACCTCGGTCGCGTCGTCCTTGAAGCGGCGCAGCGACGACACCGTGAGGTTGTCGGCGACCACGACGCCGTCGCGGACGAGGCGCGCCTTGGCGTTGCGCTGGATGATCCCCGAGGTGACCATCGAACCGGCGACGTTGCCGATCCGCGGCACCTTGAAGATCTCCCGGACCTCGGCGGTGCCCAGCTGGGCCTCCTCGAACTCCGGCTTCAGCATGCCCTTGAGGGCGGCCTCGATCTCGTCGATCGCCTGGTAGATGACCGAGTAGTAGCGGATGTCGACGCCCTCGCGGTCGGCCAGTTCCTGCGCGTTGCGCTCCGGCCGGACGTTGAAGCCGATGATGACCGCGCCCTCCTCGGACGCCAGCGACAGGTTGACGTCGTCCTGCGTGATCGCGCCGACACCGCGGCGGATGATCCGCAGGCTGACCTCGTCGCCCACGTCGATCTTGAGCAGCGAGTCCTCCAGCGCCTCGACGGAACCGGAGACGTCGCCCTTGAGGATGAGCAGCAGTTCCTGCCGCTTGCCCTCCTGGAAGTCCTTGAACAGTTCCTCGAGGGAGCTGCTCTTGCGGGACTTGAGCAGTTCGGCGTTGCGCTTGCGCGCCACCCGCTTGTCGGCGATCTGCCGGGCCACCCGGTCGTCGTCGACGACCAGGAAGTTGTCCCCGGCGCCGGGCACGGCCGCGAGGCCGAGCACCATCACCGGACGGGACGGGCCCGCCTCCTCGACGTTGTTGCCGTTCTCGTCGAGCATCGCCCGGACGCGGCCGCTGGCCACGCCGCAGACGATCGAGTCGCCGACCCGCAGCGTGCCGCGCTGCACCAGCACGGTCGCCACGGCGCCCCGGCCCTTGTCCAGGTGGGCCTCGATGGCCGAGCCCTGGGCGGGCATGTCGGGGTTGGCCTGCAGCTCCAGCTCGGCGTCGGCGGTCAGGATGATCGCCTCGAGCAGCCCGTCGATGTTGGTGCCCTGCTTGGCGGACACGTCGACGAACTGGGTCTGACCGCCGAACTCCTCGGCGACCAGGCCGTACTCGGTGAGCTGCGCCCGCACCCGGTTCGGGTCGGCGCCCTCGACGTCGATCTTGTTGACCGCGACGACGATCGGCACCCCGGCCGCCGTGGCGTGGTCGATCGCCTCGGTGGTCTGCGGCTTCACGCCGTCGTCCGCCGCGACCACCAGCACCACCAGGTCGGTGGTGTCGGCACCGCGGGCACGCATGGCGGTGAACGCCTCGTGACCCGGGGTGTCGATGAAGGTGATCTTGCGCTCCTCGCCGTCGACCTCGGTCTCGACCTGGTAGGCGCCGATGTGCTGGGTGATGCCGCCGGCCTCGCCCGCCTGCACGTTGGCGTGCCGGATGGCGTCCAGCAGCTTGGTCTTACCGTGGTCGACGTGGCCCATGACGGTGACCACCGGCGGGCGGGACACGAGGTTCTCCTCGCCGCCCTCGTCCTCGCCGTACTCGATGTCGAACGACTCGAGCAGCTCGCGGTCCTCGTCCTCGGGGCTGACGACCTGGACGTCGAAGTCCAGCTCGAGCCCGAGGGCCTGCAGGTCGTCGGGGTCGACGGACTGCGTCGCGGTGACCATCTTGCCGAGGTGCATCATGATCGCGACGAGCGACGCCGGGTTGGCGCCGATCTTCTCGGCGAAGTCGGTCAGCGACGCGCCCTGCGGCAGCCGGATGGTCTTGCCGTTGCCGCGCGGGGCCGAGACGCCGCCGACGGCGGGCGCCTGCATGTTCTCGAACTCTTGACGGCGCGCCCGCTTCGACTTGCGACCGCGCGCGGGACGCCCGCCGGGACGTCCGAACGCGCCCTGCGTGCCGCCGCGACCGCGGCCGCCGCCACCCGGACGGGGGCCGAAGCCGCCACCCGGACGACCGCCGCCGCCGGCGCGGGGCGCGCCGAAGCCGCCGCCGCCACCACCGGGACGGCCGCCGCCACCGGGACCGCGACCACCGCCGCCCGGACGGCCACCGCCGCCGGGACCGCGGCCGCCGCCGCCGGGACCGCCGCGCCCGGGGGCGCCCGCGGGCCGCGAGGACGGCATGTTCATCGGGCTCGGCCGCGGGCCGCCCGGACGGGGCGGCATGCTGCCGGGACTCGGCCGCGGGCCGCCGGCGCCCGGGGCGCCGGGACGCGGACCGCCCGGACGCGGACCGCCGGGACGGTCGCCGCCGCGCGGGCGCTCGTCGCGCTCGGGACGGTCGCCGCCCGGCCGCGGGCCGGGACGCGGACCCGGCTTGGGCGCCTGGCCCATGCCGGTGTTGGTCGAGCTGAACGGGTTGTTGCCCGGACGCGGACGGCCACCGCCGCCGCCCTGGCCGCCCTGCCGGGGGCCGGGACGCGGGCCCGGCTTGGGCGCGCGCGGACCCGGACGCGGGCCGGCCGGAGCGCCGGGACCGCCGGACGGCGGGGCGCTCGGGGCCTTGGCGGCCGGAGCCTGCGGGACCTGCGGCGCCGGCTGGCCCGGAGCGGGCTGGCTCGGCGCGGGCGGGACCGGCGGACGCGGACCCGGCTTCGGGCCGCCGGCGGCACCGCCGGGGCCGGGGCGCGGCCCGGCCGGGCGCGGCGCGGCGGGCCGCGGCGCCTGCGGGCGGGCACCCTGGGATTCCGGACCGCCGTTGGGCGGACCGGGACGCGGCGCGGACGGGCGGGGCCCCTGGGGCCGCTTCTGGCCGCCTACGCGCCTGTCGCCCTGCTTGGAGGACGAACCGTTTGAAAAGGCTTCGGTAAGCCTGCGAACGACCGGCGCCTCGATCGTGGAGGACGCCGACCGTACGAACTCGCCCATTTCCTGGAGCTTGGCCATGACGACCTTGCTCTCGACACCGAACTCCTTGGCGAGTTCGTAAACCCGGACCTTGGCCACTGCACTCCCTACTCGGTCCGGGGGTGCGGCCACCGGACCGTCGTTAACCTGCCGTACTCATCGCGGCGTGCTCATCGAGCGCTCATAGCAATCTCGACCTGCTTCCGACTAGACGTCGCTTACCATTCGGCCATCCTGCTGCTGCGCGGCGTTCCCCGCAAGCCGCTCCCGCAGCGCGCTGCCGTCGAGCGGGCCCTGCAGGCGGAAAGCCCGCGGGAACGCCCGACGTCGCTCTGCGAGTTCGAGGCACCGCGGATCGGGGTGCAGATGCGCGCCCCGGCCCGGGAGCCGCCCGCGGGGATCGGGGACGATCTCGCCCTCGACCACCACCAGGCGCAACAGGTCGGACTTGGCCGTGCGGACCCGGCAGCCCACACACGTGCGTTGTGGAACCGCCCGGCCACGTTCCATGAGTCTACCGCGCCGAGGCGTCGGCGGGACCTGTCGCATGCTCTCCTGATTCGGAAGATCCGGATTCGCCGGCCTCGGGGGCCTTCGAGGGGGTCCGCCCGGACGGCCCGCCGCCCGCCGGCTCGGTGTCGGACCGGATGTCGATCCGCCAGCCGGTGAGCCGCGCCGCGAGCCGGGCGTTCTGCCCTTCCTTGCCGATCGCCAGCGAGAGCTGGTAGTCGGGGACGATCACCCGTGCCACGCGGCCGTCGAGGTCGACCACCTCGACCGCTGAAACGCGGGCCGGGGACAGCGCATTCCCGACGAACTCGGCGGGGTCGTCCGACCAGTCCACGATGTCGATCTTCTCGCCGTGCAGCTCGGCCATCACGTTGCGGACCCGGCTGCCGAGCGGGCCGATGCAGGCGCCCTTGGCGTTCACGCCGGGCTTGCGCGACCGCACCGCGATCTTGGTGCGGTGGCCGGCCTCGCGGGCGATCGCGGCGATCTCCACGGTGCCGTCGGCGATCTCCGGGACCTCCAGCGCGAACAGCTTGCGGACGAGGTTCGGGTGCGTGCGCGACAGCTGCACCGACGGGCCGCGGTGGCCCTTGCGGACCTGCACGACGTAGGCGCGCAGCCGCTCGCCGTGGTCGTAGCGCTCGCCGGGCACCTGCTCCTGCGGCGGGAGCACCGCCTCGAGCCGGCCGAGGTCGACCAGCACGTTCCGCGGGTCCTTGCCCTGCTGGATGATGCCGCTGACGATGTCGCCCTCGCGGCCGGCGTACTCGCCGAAGGTCAGCTCGTCCTCGGCGTCGCGCAGCCGCTGCAGGATGACCTGCTTGGCGGTGGTCGCCGCGATCCGGCCGAAACCGGTCGGGGTGTCGTCGTACTCGCGGAGGGCGTTGCCCTCCTCGTCGGTCTCCGTCGCCCACACGGTCACGTGCCCGCTCTGCCGGTCCAGCTCGACGCGCGCGCGCGGCGCCGCGCCCTCGGTCCGGTGGTAGGCGATCAGCAGGGCGTCTTCGATGGCCTTGACGGCCACGTCGAGCGAGATGTCCTTCTCGCTCTCCAGGCCCCGCAGGGCGGTCATGTCGATGTCCACGAGGTTCCCCCCTCTAGTCCGGCTCAGCCGGAGAACGCGTTTCCTCGGCCTCGCCGGGTGGAACGGGCGAGCCACCCCCGTCGAGGGGCTTGAACTCCACCTGGACGCGGCCGCGCCCCAGCTCGCCGAGGCCGAACCGGCGGCGCCGCGTCCCGGTGTTCCTCGGTCCGGCGGACTTGCCGCCGCCCTTGCCGGACCCCTTGGCCCGGCCCGTGGCGACGTCGATCTCGACGGCCTCGTCGTCGGCCGCCACCACGCGGCCCTCGACCTGGCCGCCCTCGGCCAGCGGGACGACGACCAGCCTGCCGACGGCGCGGCGCCAGTGCCGCGGCTCGGTGAGGGGACGGTCGACGCCGGGCGAGGTCACCTCCAGCACGTACGGCGAGGTGCCCATCACGTCGGACTCGTCCAGCAGCCCGGAGGCCTTCTCGCTCAGCCGCGCGATGTCGTCCAGGCCCACGCCGCCGTCGCCGTCCACGACGATCTTCACGAGCCGGCGGCGCCCGGCGGGGCGCACGTCGACCTCCTCCAGGTCGAACCCGGCCGCGGCGACCGCGGGGGCGAGCAGCGCGGTCAGGTCCGCGATGGCGGCGTCGCGGGCCGGCCGGGCCGGCGCGTCGCCGCGCCCGCTCCTGGCGCGGCCCCCCTGAGCGCGGCCACCGCGGGACTCGACGCTCATGGGACCCTCCTCCTGTTGTGCCTTCCCGCCCGCCGGTGAGGGCGGCGGGACCTGTCGCTGAAGTCACCGCTTGTCCGCTGACTCCTCAAGACTATCGAGAGCCGGACACCTCAGCGGCCTTTCGAACAGCTCACCGGCGCGCCGGATATGGAATGCTTGAGCTGGCCTGATGGACGCGTCCGGCGACCGGGACGGAGCCGGCGGCGCGGCGCGGGCCGCCACCACCACACCACCGGGTGAGGAGACTCCCTTGCCAGAGGCCGTGCCGCGCCTGCCGGGAACCGTGTCGCGCCGGGGGCTGCTGCTGGGCGGCGGTGCCGTGCTGGCGGCGCCCTGGCTGGCGGGCTGCGCGGCGGAGGCGGCGGGGCCCCGGCCGGACGTGTCGACGCTGGTCGGCGCGATCACCTCCGAGCAGGACCTCATCGCCACCTACGAGGCGGCGAAGGCCGCGGCCGGGTCGCTGGCCGGCCGCCTCGATCCCGTCCTGGAACACCACCGGCGGCATCTGGCCGTGCTGAAGCGGCATTACGTGCCCGGCTCGGGAAGGCGTGCCCATGAGGGCGGGGCGATCCCGCCGCCGCACGCGGCCCAGCTGCCCGAGGGGCCCACCGAGATCCTCACGGCGCTGCGCCTCGCGGAGGACCGCGCCGCCGCCGCCCGCCGGGCCGACGCCGCGAAGGCCCCGCCCGGGCTGGCGCAGCTGCTGGCGAGCATCGGCGCGTGCGAGGCGGGCCACGCCGAGACGGTGCGCGCGCATCCGCCCGCCGACCCGGCCAAGTCGCCGGCCCAGGCGATCCAGACGGCCCTCGCCGCCGAGCACGCCGCCGTGTACGGCTACGGGGTCCTCGGCGCCCGGCTGAGGGGGACGCTGCAGGAGGTCGCGAAGACGTACTGGGACGCGCATCGCGCGCAGCGCGACAAGCTGGTGTCGATCCTGTCGGTGCAGCCGGTCGCGGCGGCGGCCGGGTACCGGCTGCCGGTCAAGGTCACCAACGCCCGCAGCGCCGCCCGGCTCGCCGCGGCGCTGGAGGACGACCTCGTTCCCGCCTACGTGGGCCTCGCCGGGGCCTCCGCGCCCGACCTGCGGGTCTTCGCCGCCGACAGCGCCGAGCGGTCGATGGCGCGGTCGGCGAAATGGCGGTCGAGCGCGGGCGTGGGAGCCCCGTCCGAGGCGTTCCCGGGCCTGCCGTCGGCGGACCTGTCACCCCGTCCCGAACCGGGCGAGTGATCTTCAGCACGCCGGGAACGAATGCGCTCCATGTACGCGTTGTCGATTTTGCACTGGCCTACTCGGGGGAGGAGCCCAGACCTGCCATGACCAGCACCCCGCACCGGTACGAGACCGACGGGCCCGGTACCCGCGCGCCCAGTGCGCTGGACGAGCTGCGCGCCGCCTACCGGGAGCAGCTGAACCAGCTCGCCGCCGAGCGCGACGAGGCCCGCCGCCAGGCCCGCCGGGCCAAGGCTCAGGCCGACGTCGCGCGCGCCGATCTGGCGAGCCTGAAGAGCCGCGTCCAGGAGCTGCTGGCCGCCGCCGCGCGGCACCTGCCGGACCTCCCGGCCGTCGAGGCGGCGGACCGTCCGGCCGAGATCGAGGCCGCACCGGCCGCGTCCGCTGCACCCGCCGCGTCTCGCGCGCTTCCGGCCCCGGCGTCCGCCGAGCCCGCGTCCGCCGAGACCCGGCGCGCGGAGCCCGGGCCCGAGGCCGCCGCGGATTCCGCGAACGCCGGCCTCCGCGTGGAAGTGGAAGCGGTCCTTCCCGATGCGCGCCCGGCCGAGCGGACCGGCGGCGAGACGGTCCGGTACCAGAACAGGCGCAAGTCCCGGAAGGCCAGACGCAGGAGCGTCCGGACGGGTTGACCGGGGAGGAACGGCCCGCACATGGGCCGTGGAGAGGCCGCCGGGGACGCTTTCCCGGCGGCCTCTCCTCTCCTTCCGAGCTGCTAATGTCCTGCGGTGACCTCGTACGGCCTCCTCGTCTCCCCCTCGCACAACCGGGTCTACGCGCAGGCCGCCGCGGGCCTGGTGAAGGCCGAGCTGGCGGTGTTCGGCGAGCAGGCGCTCGGCGGCCGCGTCCGCGACATCGAGGAGACGTCCATCGGCGGCGTCCCGTACGTGACGTTCTCGGCGGACGGCCTGGACGGCACCGACATCCGGCTCCTGTCGAACCTGTCGTCGCTGTACGCGCTGTTCGAGATCGAGGGCGAGCTGCTCAGGCCGGTCGAGCTGAAGCCGCTGGACCTGTTCGGCAGTGATCTGCTGACGATCCAGAAGTACTCGGGGAAGACCAACGAGTACTTCACCAAGCTGCTGCTGAACGTCACCGCGATGGCGACCGACTCCCCCATGGACCTGGTGACCGGCAGGCCCCGGCTGTTCGACCCGATGTGCGGGCGGGGCACGACGCTGAACCAGGCGATGATGTACGGGCTGGACGCGGCCGGTATGGACGTCGACGGCAAGGACTTCGACGCCTACGCGGCGTTCATCAAGACGTGGCTGAAGAACAACCGGGTGAAGCACCAGGCCGAGATCGCGCCCGTCCGGCGGGAGAAGGCGGTGCTGGGGCGGCGGCTGCACGTCACCCTGGGGGCGTCCAAGGAGCGGTACAAGAGCGGCGAGACGATGGAGATCACCGTCGTGAACGCCGACGCGCTCGGGGCCGGGAAGTTCTTCCGGCCCGGGTCGTTCGACCTGATCGTGACGGACGCGCCGTACGGGGTGCAGCACGGCAGCCGCGCGAAGGGCGCGCGGCCGGGCCAGAAGGCCGGGCCGCGGCTGTCGCGCAGCCCGGTGGAGCTGCTGGACGCGGCGGTGCCGGAGTGGGCGCGGCTGCTGCGCCGCGGCGGCGCGATCGGAATCTCGTGGAACACGTTCGTCGGGCGCCGCGAGGAGCTGGCGGAGATCCTGACCTCCAGCGGGCTGGAGGTGCAGGACTCCGGGGCCTATCTGGGCTTCCGGCACCGCGTCGACCAGGCGATCTCCCGCGACCTGATCGTCGCCCGCAAGTCCTGACCCGCGCGCTTAGGGGGCGTGCCAGGTCTCCACGTGCGGGAGCAGCTCGCCGATGCCGTGGATCAGCGCGTCCGGGGGCGTCAGGCCGGGGCGGGTGAAGGCGTGCGTGGTCTGGTGCCAGATCTGGACGGCGCGCAGCCCTGCGGCCTTGGCGCCGTGGATGTCGTCGTAGGGGCGGTCGCCGACGAAGACGCAGGCGGCGGGGTCGGTGGCGCCGACGGCGTCCATGGCGGCGCGGAACGCCTCGGCGTGCGGCTTGGTCCACGGGATCTCGCTGGAGTAGACGGCGCCGTCGAGCAGGTCGAGGACGGCGTCGCGGGCGAAGATCCGCTCGTGCAGCTCGCGGCTCCACATGGTGTTGGACAGCACGCCGACCTTGATGCCGCGCTCGCGCAGCGCGCGGAGCAGGCCGGGGACGGCCGGGTCGGTCCAGGTGTGCGGGGTCCAGGTCTCGTAGTGGGTGTCGAGCATGGCCTCGGTCGGTTCGACGCCGGCGAGCGCGAACAGTTCGGCGAGGGTGGCGCTGCGGTGCTCCTCGGCGCCGCGCCGCCACAGCTCGAGCTCCGCCTCGCAGAGGGCGGCGGCGACGGTCTCGACGCTGTCGGCCGGCAGGTGCGGGGAGCAGATCGCGCGCCACATGTCGGGGAGCTCGACGTCGTGCCAGGGGGTCAGCGTGCCGCCCCAGTCGAAGATCACTGCTTGTAGGGCCATGCCGGGAATGGTAACCATCCGGGCGCTCCGTGCGATGATCCATTAACGCAGTTGAGTGAGTCCCGGAAGGCGCGCCGGGACCCGCCCTCCTCCCGGCATAGGAGCCCCCATGCGCAGAACGCTCGCCGCCTCCGCCCTCTCGGCCGCCCTGCTCGGCGCCGCCGCCGTCCCCGCGGCCGCCGGCGCCATCCCGGACGGTCCCGGGAAGGGGCTGGTCCCGCAGTACCTCGGCGGTCCGGCGACGCCGAGGCCGCTGGCCGGGAAGCCCGTGCCCGCCAACCCGTACCAGGGTCCGGTCGGCACCTCGTCGATGCACGCCGACAGCTACGCGTCCGACACGTACCCGTTCATGGGGCCGCTCGGCCGTAACCCGGAGGTGCTCAACGACGCCAAGGGCGGCGGGCTGCCGGGCCTGTGCTCGACGGTCACGTTCGCGAAGCGGACGGGCCTGATCGTCGCGCAGTGCACGCAGGGGCAGAACTTCATGCTGCGGCTGATCGACCCCGTGACGCTGAAGGACCTCGCCACCTACCAGCTGCCGCCCAGGCCGTCGACGGTCCAGGCGGTGTTCTCCGGCAGCCTCGACAAGATCTTCACCGACACGTCCGGCGGCGCGTACTACTACCTGGACCCGCAGGACCGGGCGGTGCTCGCCGACTCGCAGTTCCACCTGCGCCGCTTCGCCCACGAGAAGGGGCCGGACAGCACGTGGCGGTTCACGGTGACCGACGACTGGGACCTGTCCCGCTACCTCCCGCACGACTGCGCCACCTGGACGAACCCCTGGCCGAAGGGCGAGTGCGACCCGATCACCGCGGTCGGCCCCGACTGGACGGGCCTGATCTGGTGGATCACGCGGGCCGGGCGCATCGGCACCGTGAACCCGGAGTCGGGCGCGGTGAAGATGACGCGGCTGCCGGGCGAGCAGATCCAGAACTCGTTCGCCGCGGCGCCCGACGGCGTCTCGATCGTGTCGGACCACGCGCTCTACCAGATGAAGGCGGGCCCGGACGGCACGCCGGAGGTGCTGTGGCGCGAGACCTACGACCGCGGCACGGGACGCAAGCCGGGGCAGATCGACCAGGGGTCCGGGACGACCCCGACGTTCCTCGGCGACCGGTACGTGGCGATCACCGACAACGCCGACGACCGGATGCACGTGATCGTGCGGCGCCGCGACGACGGCGGGCTCGTCTGCCAGGTGCCCGTCTTCGGCAGCGGCGCGAGCGCGACCGACAACTCCCTGATCGGCTACGGGAGCAGCCTGTTCGTCGAGAACAACTACGGGTACAAGAACTTCTTCGAGCTGCCGCCCGGCGGGTCGTCCACGGGCGGGGTGAGCCGGGTGGACGTGAACGCCGGCGGGGACGGCTGCCGCACCGTCTGGACGAGCGCGGAGCGGTCACCGTCCACCGTGGCGAAGGTCTCCGTCCCGGCCGGGCTGCTGTACCTGTACACCAAGGACCCGCGCAAGGACCTGATCGACGCCTGGTACTTCACGGCGGTGGACGTCCACACGGGCAAGACCGTCTACAAGGTGCTGACCGGCACGGGCAAGTGGTTCGACAACAACTGGGCGCCCGTCACCGTCGGCCCGAACGGCACCGCGTACGTCGGGGTGATCGGCGGGCTGGTGGCCGTCCGCGACCGCGGCTAGCCGCGCCGCGCCCGTGAGTAGGCGCGGCGCCAGCGGGGATACAGGTCTGATCGGACGAACCCGACCGGACCGTGGAGGAGCCATGAGGGCGCGCAAGCCCGGGGAGAGCCGCGACTTCCGCGAGGACGTCGACGACATGGGCGACAACGATCAGGACATCGAGATCGGCCTGACCGAGGAGTACGTGACCGACCCGCCCGAGGACCTGAGGATCGAGGACCCCCAGCCGAACCCGGACGGGCTGAGCATCGCCGAGTACGAGCGGGAGGCGGAGCGGGACGACGACGACCCGCCGGGGCCCGACACCGCCGCCGAGTCCGACGCCGTGAACCCCACCCGCCGCCCCTAGCCCCGCCGCCCGCGGACGCGCCGGCTAGGGCATGCCGGACCGCTGGAGCTGCTTGCGGTAGATCCAGTAGAACATCCGCTGGTTGGGGCGCTCCGTGATGCCGTAGACCCGGTCGCCGCCCGAGTAGGGGTCGAAGGCGAGGGACTCCCCGCCGATCGGCCCGACGACCTTGAAGGGCGCCTTGCCGTCCCCGTCCCGGTCGCTGTAGATCGCGCCGGGAGAGGCGCCGTTGGACTGGCTGTAGTAGATCGTGTCGCCGCCGCCTCCGTGGTAGCCGGCGACGCCCTGGACGTTCGTCAGGTTCGTCCCGTAGACGACCGTGGACTTCACCTGGCCGGAGGCGTCCGCCTTGAGGGAGCCGTCGGCGTTGAGCGGCCACCGGACGACGCGCATCGGCTTCGCCGACGTCACCCCTCCCGCCGTCTTGTACTCGGCGGTGAGCAGGCTCTTGGGGGACGTGGTCGGGTCGTAGGTGACCGTGCTGAAGCACAGGTCCTTGTTCTTGGCGGACGGCGCCTTGTCCCAGGCGGGGCACGAGCCCGCGTTGACGGGCCGGTACATGCCGGTCTGGAACAGCACGTACTTCTCGTTGTGCGCGTAGAACTTGCCGTCCGTGGCGTCCACGCCGAGTTCGTTCTTGCCCGTGGCGACCTGGTAGGTGCGGCGGACGTCGTAGACGCGGAGCCCCGAGGTGTCGGCGGTGTAGAGGTAGTCGCCGGCGAGGGCGACGCCGCCCTGGTGCTGCGTGGCCTCCGCGACGCCCTTGGCGGCGACGGTGCCGGACGCGGGCGCGGCGGGCCGGACGTCCTTGACCGCGAGCTTCCCGGCGGAGGTGGTGGTCGGGATGGCGAGGGTGACGGGCTGGTACGCGCCCTTCTTCTCGACAAGGGGGCGCTTGCCGACGGTGATGCGCGACCCGTCGGTCACCCAGTCGGAGCCGGAGGCGTGGCGGTGGTACCAGCTGAGCACGAACCCGTCGAGCTGGGCGCTGCGGCTGCTCGCGACGCCCTGCGGGATCCAGTAGTTGCTGCTCTTGTCGCCGTTGTCGAAGCACCAGGCACCGAGTGTGACCTTGGCGTCGACGGCCTTGACGGCGTCGTTGGAGCCGCAACCGGTCTTCCAGGTCATCCCGTTCCTGGCGCCGCTCGCCGCGGCGACGAGGTTCGCCTGCCGCTTCATGCCGCGAGCCGGGTTCGCCGCCAGGTCGTCGAGCTGCTTGAGCGCGGCGGCGGAGACGGGGGTGGACTTCAAAGTGAACGCGACGCCGGAGAGCGGCGCGGTGTCGCCCGCGCCGGTGGACGCGGCGGCCGGGGAGACGGTGACGTGCGCGGCGGGAGCGGACGGCAGGGCGACGGCGCCGGCCACGGCGAGCGCGGCCGCGCCGGCCGCGGCGCCGAGGAGGACCGTCCTTCGGGGGGCGGGCATGGAGTCCTTTCCGGCAGGGCGGGAACAAACAAGACAGATCGGAGATCCTAGACAGGAAGGCGATCAGCTGTCAGAGCAACGCGAGAGGTTGCTGACGAGCCCGCCGGGCGCGCCCGGCACGGTCCCCGTGGCAAAGATCACTTTGTGGTTCCGTGACCCGCTCGCGGGGAATGTCATACCGGAGCCGTAGGTTGCGCTAGGCGGGCGAGCTTGCGAGGTGACCGGGACATGCACGAGACAGTCGCGGCACCGGCACACCCCCCGGCCGACGTCGCCTCACCCCGTCCGCTTCCGGACGGCCCACGACGGGACGGACCGGACGCCGACGAACCGTCCACCGCCGAACTGTTCCTCGACCGGCCCGCCGGCGCGCACGCCGCCGACGGCGCACCGCAGCGCCCCTGGTGGCGCCGCAAGGCGGGCCTTCTCCTGCAGTGGGGAGTGCTCCTCCTCGCCATCGGGGCGCTGCCGCTCTACCGCGACTCGCTTCCCGACCTCGGCGCCATGTGGCACTCGATCCGGCACGCCGATCCCGGCTGGATGACGATGGTGGTGCTCGCCGTCGCGGGCTCCATGGGCGCGTTCGCCCGGCTCCAGCGGCGGCTGCTGCGGGTCGGCGGGCTGCGGATGCCGCTGCGCCGCGCGTTCGCGATCACCTACGCGGGCAACGCGCTGTCCACCACCCTGCCCGCCGGGCCCGCGGTGAGCGTCGTCTACACGTTCCGGCAGTTCCGCCGCGGCGGGGCGTCGGCGAAGCTCGCCACGGCCGTGATCCTGGCCGGCGGCGTCATCACCACGACGACCTACACGGTGATCGGCCTGCTCGCGCTGCTCGTCGACGCCGACACGCGGGGCCCGGCGCTGGCCGGCCTCGCCGTCCCGGCCGCCCTGCTGGTACTGCTGGTGCCGCTGCTGCGCTGGCCGCGCCCGCGCGCGGTGCTGACGGCGCCGCCGCGCCGCGCGTACCGCGCCGCGCTGGCGCATCCGAAGCTCGGCCCGTGGGCCGAACGGCTCGCCGGCATCCGCGACGTCCTGCGCCCGAACCGGCGCGACTGGGCCGCGCTGATCACGCTCGCCACGCTGAACTGGGTGCTGGACATCCTGGCGCTGCTGGCCGCGGCGCACGCCGTCGGCATCGACGTCGACCCGCACGCCGCCGCGCTCGCCTACTTCGCGGCCCAGGCCGCGGGCAGCGTGCTGCCGCTGCTGCCGGGCGGCCTCGGCGCGGTGGAGGGCAGCATGGCCGCCTCGCTGGTCGCGTTCGGCGCGGCGCTGTCCCCGGCCGCCGCGGCGGTCGGCCTGTACCGGCTCGTCTCGTACTGGGCGGTCGTCGCGGCCGGCTGGATCGCCTGGCTCGGCCTGCACGAGGGGCCGCGGCTGCCGGCGAAGGCGAGGGCCCGGCTCGCCGGCGCGGGACGGCTCGTCCTGGACGGCCTGACCTCGACCGCGACGCTCAGCCCGTACAGCGCGGTGCCGCTGGTCATCCCGGCCGAGGCGCGCCGCCCATAGCCGCGCCGGCCGATCCGCCGAGCCCCGGTCCGGGCGACGGGCCGGGGCTCCGTCCTGGGACCGAGCCACCACCGGGACCTTTGACGGAGATCGTCCCCTTTGGGAATCATCATCCCCCGCGAGCGGCTTTAGTGGTCATGAAGGCCGCGCCCCCCACCCCCGGCGACACGCCCACCCGCCCCGGTTCCGGCGGGGCCCGATGCCTGAGCAAGCAGTTGGTCGACAGAAGGGATCGAGCCCCCATGGCGCACGGAGCCATCACGCCGGCGGCGGAGATCGACGGCGCGCGGTTCCGGCAGGTGATGGGCCGGTTCGCGACCGGCGTGGTCGCCATCACGGCCGTCGAGCCCGGCACGGCGCGGCCCACCGGGCTCGCCGCCAACTCCTTCACCTCCGTCTCCCTCGACCCGCCGCTCGTCGCGTTCTGCGTCGCCCACACCAGCACCACCTGGCCCCGGCTGCGCGGCGCGGACCGGCTCTGCGTCAACATCCTCGGCGAGCGCCAGCTCGAGATCTGCGAGCGGCTCGCGCTGAAGGGCGGCGACAAGTTCGACGGCATCGGCTGGACGGAGAGCCCGAGCGGCGCGCCCGCCATCGACGGCGCCCTCGCCTGGATCGAATGCTCCGTCGAGCAGGAGCACACCGCCGGCGACCACGACATCGTCGTCGCCCGCGTCCACGCCCTGGACGAGAACCACGATGGCCGCCCCCTCGTGTTCTACAGGGGCGCCTACGGCGGCATCGCCCGGCGCTAAAGGCCCGGGGGTAGCGGCCCGGGGGCAGGGGCCCTGGGGCAGCGAACCGCGCTAGCGGCCCGACGCCGAGGGCGACGCCACGTCGACGCTCCGGAGCCGGGCGAGGACCTGGAGCGGGTCGGACAGCACCTCGGCGAAGGCGAACTCGGCGGCGCCGACCAGGGTGGTGTCGTCGCCGAGCGCGGCGGTGCGCAGCCGGACCTTCTCGCGGGACGCGTCCAGCGCGCCGGTCGCGAGGACGCTGCGGATCTGCGCGGCGGCGCCGAGGTAGATGTCGCGCAGCGTCCCGCCGAAGATGACCAGGCCGGGGTTGAACACGTTGACGAGGTTGGCGACGCCGAGGCCGAGCCAGGTGCCGACGCGGTGCAGCGCCTCGCGGGCGACGATGTCGCCGCGGTCGGCGGCGTCCACCACGTCGCGGACCGCGTCGCGGCCCGCCTTGTCCGACGGCTCCTCGCGTCCGGCGTGGGCGAGCAGCGTCCGCTCCCCCACCTCCGCCTCCAGGCAGCCCTTCGAGCCGCAGGCGCACTGCCGCCCGCCCGGGTTGACGATCATGTGGCCGATCTCGCCGCCGAAGCCCTCGTCGCCGCCGAGCAGCCGGCCGTGCGCGATGATGCCGCCGCCGACGCCGACGTCGCCGTGCAGGTAGATGAGGTTGTCGCAGTTCACCCCGGCGCCGCGCTCGTGCTCGGCGAGCGCGCCGAGGTTGGCGTCGTTGCACACCGACACCGGGATGCCGAGGCCGAGCCGGCGCGACAGCGCGTCGCCGAGCCGCAGGTCGCCGACGTCGAGGTTGGGCCCGAACATGATCATGTCGTCGGAGCGGCGGACGGTGCCGGGGAAGCCGAGGGCGGCGCCGACGCAGACCGCGTCGCGCTCGGCCTTGCGGACCAGCGAGCGGGCCCCGGCGACGAGCATGCCGAGCAGGTCGGACGGGTCGGAGTCGCGGGCGCGGGTGCCCTCGCGGCGGTCCAGGATGACGCCGCCGAGGCCGACGCGGGCGACGACGAGCCGGTCGACGCCGACCTCGAACGCCAGCACGTACACCCGGGTCGACTCCGGCCGCACGACGAGGGACGGGCGCCCGGCGCGCCGCCCCGGCCCGCGCGGCAGCTCCTCGCGGACGAGGCCCGCGGCGGTGAGGTCGGAGGTCAGCGCCATGATGGTGCTGCGGTTCAGCCCGAGGGACTCGGCGAGCGTCGCGCGGGACGCGGGGCCGCGCAGGTGCACGAAGCGCAGCAGCGTCCCGAGGTTGTGCCGCCGGATGTCCTCCTGTGACGGGCCCGCCTTCATCATCGCCGCAGCCCCAGGTCGCCGCTGACGCCGGAGGTGATCAGCTCGACGACCTGCCGGTGGGTGACGTCGGCGGTGCGCACCTGCGCCACCATCCGGCCGAGGTACAGCGCGGCGATCCGGTCGGAGACCGCGAACACGTCGTTCATGTTGTGCGAGATGAGCACGACGGCGAGGCCCTTGTCGGCGAGCCGCCGGACGATCTCCAGCACCTGCTGGGTCTGCGCGACGCCGAGCGCCGCGGCGGGCTCGTCCAGCACGACGAGCTTGCTGTCCCACAGCACGGCGCGGGCGATCGCGACGGTCTGCCGCTGCCCGCCCGACAGCGTGGAGATCTTCTGCCGCACCGAGCCCATGGTCCGGACGGACAGGCCGGACAGCGTCCGGCGGGCCAGCTCCTCCATCCCGGACTCGTCGAGCGCGATGCCGCGCCGCCGCTCGCGGCCGAGGAACAGGTTCTGGACGATGTCGAGGTTCTCGCAGAGGGCGAGGTCCTGGTGGACGACCTCGATGCCGAGGGCGGCGGCGTCGCGCGGGCTGCCGAGCCGCACCGCGCGGCCCTCGAAGCGGTACTCGCCCGCGTCCGGGGGGTGGATGCCGCCGATGCACTTGACCAGCGTGGTCTTGCCGGCGCCGTTGTCGCCGACGAGGGCGGTGACCTCGCCCGGGTACGCCGAGAAGGCGATGTCGTGCAGGACCTTGACGGAGCCGAAGCTCTTGTCGATGCCGCGCAGGTCGAGGACGGGCGTCACTGCCATGCCGAGGGGCTCCCACCGTGCCGCGTCGCCGCGCGCCGATCGGTCGTGGGCAGTGAGCGTATCAGCCGCGTTCGCGGGCCGGGAAACGCGCGCGGCGCCGCCCGGGAACGGCGGGTCGGCCGGGCCGGACGGCGCCGCGGGCCCGTACGGCAGGGCCTGGGGGCCGGAGGCGCGCGCCGCCGGCTCCCAGGCGTCTCCCGCGTTCACGGGGTCCCGGCCTTCAGGGGCTGGGCCGGCACGGGGTCACCGGCCGGTGTTGGAGCGGCGGCGCCGCGCCAGGGCGTCGATGCTCGCCGCGAACAGCAGCACGATGCCGGTGATCAGGAAGCTCAGGTACGCCTTGGTGCCGAGCAGCCCGAGACCGTTGTCGATGATGGCGATGACCAGGCCGCCGAGCACCGCGTCGCGGGCCTTGCCGCGCCCGCCGAACAGGCTCGTCCCGCCGATGACCGCGGCGCCGACCGCGTACAGCAGGGTGTTGCCGCCGCCGGCGTCGGGGGTGACCGAGTTCAGCCGGGACGCGGCGACGATGCCGCTGACCGCCGCGAACCCGGACGCGATGATGAACACCGAGATCCGGATCCGGGTGACGTTGATGCCGGCGCGGCGGGCCGCCTCGGCGTTGCCGCCGACCGCGTAGATGTGCCGGCCGTACGGGGTGCGGGCGAGCACGAACGTGCAGACGATGAGCAGCACGCCGACCAGCGGGACGCCCCACGGCACGCCGCCGAGGAAGATCAGCGGGCTGGCGGCGCGGTCCTGGCTGAGCAGGTAGGTGCCGAGCAGCAGCGCCGCGGCGACCACGACCGACTGGGCGATCACCAGCTCGACGGGACGGGAGTGCAGGTTGCGGGCCTGCTGGCGGCGCCAGCGCAGCAGCTGCGTCGCCGCGTAGCCGGCCGCGCAGACCGCGGCGAGCGTCCAGCCGAGCCAGACCGGCATGTTCTTGTTGGCGAGCGCCACGATGAAGTCGTCGCGGACGGGCACCGTGCCGCCGTCGCCGATCAGCTTCAGCGTGATGCCCTGGATGCCGAGGAAGAACGCCAGCGACACGACGAACGACGGGATGCGGATGACCGCGACCAGCCAGCCGATCGCGGTGCCGATGACGACGCCGACCGCCAGCGCGGAGATCACCGCGACGTACCAGGGCTGGCCGCTGTCGGCGATCAGCTTGGCCATCACGGCGGCGCAGACGCCGCTCGCCACACCGGCGGACAGGTCGATCTCGCCCAGCAGCAGGACGAAGACCAGGCCCATCGCGAGGATCACGATGGGCAGCGCCTGGGTGAACAGGTTCGCGATGTTCTGGTTGCTGAGGAAGGTGTTGGGCCGCAGCGCGAAGAACAGCAGGATGAGCCCGGCCAGGCCGAGGATGGCGGGCAGCGCGCCCAGCTCACCGGCCCGGATGCGGCCCCAGTAGTCCAGCAGCGCCGAGCGCACGTCGTGCTCGCGCCGGTCGGCGGCGAAGTCCGAGTCCGCCAGCTTCACGGCGGCCTCCTTGCCCTCGGGGAGTTCGGTGGACACCTCGGTCCCCCTTTCAGATGCTCTCGGCGGCGGTCTGCGGCGCGAGGCCGAGATCACCGGAACGGCCGGCGGTGATGAGCTCCACGACCTGGCCGTGGGTGACCTCGGAGCGGGCCACGTCCGCGGCGACCCGGCCAAGGTAGAGCGCGGTGATGCGGTCGGCCACCTCGAACACGTCGTTCATGTTGTGCGAGATGAGCACGACGGCGTGCCCGGTGTCGGCGAGCCGCCGGACGAGGTCGAGCACCTGCCGGGTCTGCGCGACGCCGAGCGCGGCGGTCGGCTCGTCCAGGATGACGACCTTGGACTCCCAGAGCGCGGCCTTGGCGATCGCGACGGTCTGCCGCTGCCCGCCGGACAGGCTCGCGACCTGCTGGCGCACCGACTTGACGGTGCGGACCGACAGCCGGGCGAGGGTCTGCCGGGCCGCCTCCTCCATGGACGCCTCGTCCAGCACGATGCCCCGGCGGCGCTCGCGGCCGAGGAACATGTTCTGCACGATGTCGAGGTTGTCGGCGAGGGCGAGGTCCTGGTAGACGACCTCGATGCCGAGGTCGGCCGCAGCGCGCGGCCCGTCGACGGTCACCTCGCGGCCGTCGAACTCGATCGTCCCCGAGTCGATCGGGTAGATCCCGGCGATGCACTTGATGAGCGTGGACTTGCCCGCGCCGTTGTCGCCGACGAGTGCCATCACCTCGCCCAGCCGCACGGCGAAGTCCACGTCGTGCAGCACATGGACGGCGCCGAAGCTCTTGTTGAGCCCGGTCAGGCGGAGGACGGGGTCTCCGTTTTCTGCCACGTGATTCCTTCCAGGGGTAGCGCGGGCCCGTGTGCTTCCGGGGGTTGGCGCGGGCCCGTGGCGGGCCCCTGGACGACCCGGGGTTCCGGGCTCCCGGGGCGTCCTCAGCGGGTGGGGCCCGCCACGAGGGTCAGGGCCGCCCGGGGGTGCGACCCCCCGCTCCCCCGGGCGGTTTCGTCGGGATCAGCGTGAGGTCACTGGATGCCGGCGGTCTTGCACTTGGCCGCGTACGCGCCCTTGCAGAGGTCGGCGGCCTTGACGAACTGGTCGTCGGTGACCTGCTTGACGTTGTCCTTGAAGATGCCGATCGGGTTCAGCAGCACCGAGGGGACGTCGCGCTTGCCCTGCGGGTCGTTCGTGGTGCCGTTCGTCTCGCCCTTCTGGCCCTTGATGAGGGCGACGGCGAGCTTGGCGACCGCGTCGGCCTCCTGCTTGACGGGCTTGTACACGGTCATGCACTGGGTGCCGTCCAGGATGTTCTGCAGCCCCTGGAGGGTGGCGTCCTGGCCGGTGACCGCGACCTTGCCGGCCTGCTGGTTCTTCTTCAGGATGGAGATCGCGGCGTTGCCGAGGCCGTCGTTGGCGGCCAGCACGCCGTCGATCTTGCCGTGCTGCTCGGTGTACATCTGCTCGAAGATCGTCGCGGCCTTGTCCGGCTTCCAGTCCGGGACGGCCTGCTCGGCGACCTTCTTGTAGTTCGACACCTGGTCGAGGATGTTGTGCGCGCCCTTGGCGAACAGCGTCGCGTTGTTGTCGGTCGGCGAGCCGTTCAGGTAGGCGATGTTGGACGCCTTGTCACCGAGGCACTTCTGCAGGCCCTTGCCGAGCTCCTCGCCGACCTTCACGTTGTCGAAGGAGACGTAGTAGTCGGAGACGCCGCCGAGGGTGAGCCGGTCGTAGTCGATCGTCTTGACGCCCTGGGACTGCGCCTTGCGCTGGACGGCGCCGGCGGAGTTGGAGTCGATGCCGTCGACGATCAGCACGGTGACGCCGCTGGTGATCATCTGGTCGGCGATCGTCTGGAACCGCTGGGTCGAGCCTTCGGCGTTCTGGATGTCGTACTGGACGCCGGCGGTCTTGAAGGCCTGCTCGAGGTAGGGCCGGTCGAAGCTCTCGTATCGCACGGACGAGGTGGTGTCGGGCAGGATCACGCCGACCTTGCCCTTCACCGCGCCGGAGCCGGAGCCTGAGCCCTTGTCGCCGCCGCCGTTGTCGTCCCCGCACGCGGACAGGGTGAGCGCCGCGGCCGCCGAGAGGGCCATGAAGCTGAGGATCCCCTTGCGCATTGCCCGGGTCCTTTCTTGGGGGTGGCCGCATGGCGCGGCCGGGGGTTCGCAGCGCCGGTGAGCTTTGGTCGCACATCCACCGGCGTGAATGTTGTGTCCCGCAACTTATGTCCGGCTCGTCCGGTACGCCAGTCCTGCGACCCGGCTAATTTGTTGTGGGCAGTAACAATCCCGTAACGCGAGATCAACACGGGGGAAACGGGGGGCGGCGGCGATCAGGGCGGCGGACGCGGAGGTCAGGGCCGTCCGGGGCCCGGCGGCGCATATGTTCGGCGCGTCAACATTCACCCCGACCCGCGGTCAACCCGCGGCGCGGCGCTGCCGGGAGCCGTCCCGGCAACGGTGCGGGCAGGCGAGAGGACGGCGCGGCGAGCGCAGCGCGCGGGCATGGACCGGGCGGGCACGGCGAGCGGCGGGCGAGCATGGACCGGGCGGGCACGGCGAGCGGCGGGCGAGCATGGACCGGGCGGGCACGGCGAGCGGCGCGCGGGCATGGGCCGGGCGGGCGCGGCGAAGGCCGTGATCACGCGGTCGCGGCCCCGGCGCGCCGGGAGCACCGCCGCATGATCACGGTGCCGTCGTGCTGCGATGGACCCGCCCGGCGGGCGGGTCAGTGGACCGCAAGGACCAGCGCGACCCGGTCGGCCGCGGCGGCGACGTCGTCGGCGGGAGCGATGCGCTCCGCCCACGACCACCAGTACCACCATCCGTCGGCGCCCCGCTCCGCGAGGATGTTCTCCGTCAGGGCGGAGGCGTCCGGATTCATCACGTGCAGGCTGGGCGACTGGCCGCGGGGCAGCGTGAGGCGCACCCGCAGCCCGCGCTGGACCAGCTCGTCGCCCAGCTCTTCCAGATATTCGATCCGCGTCCGAGCGGGCGCGGCGGTTCCCGTATCGTCAGGCGTCATCCTTGTCTTCCCCATGGACTCCGCGCGGCCCGACGAGGTCTCACCCTTCCCCTTCCCCGGCCCGGGTGCAAGCACTTCGGGCCGGTCGGTGGCGGTGCGCCGCGAACTCCGGCGGCGCCGCGAGCGTCGCAAAGGGCGCGGCGCCCCGGGGCCGCGGACGGCATCCGGGATATCTTGCGCATAGCACTCGAAGGGGGAAGTTGGGGCGTATGGCGATGGCGAGCGCGGGCGCGAATCCGGAGTGGACCCGGCCCGACCAGCGGCTGCCCGAGCGGCGCCCGGCGGAGGGCGCCACGCCGCCCCCGCCGGCGGCGAGCACCTGGCACCGGATGCACAACGCGGTCGGCGTGTTCCTCCTGGCGTACGGGGTGACGAGCCTGGTCGGCGCGGCGCTGCTGTGGGACGACCGGCGCAAGGAGCTCGCCGACTACTTCGGCTCGGGGAACGCCGGCACGCTGCTGGTGGCGGTGAAGGCGGCCGAGGCCGTCCTCCTCGCGGTCGCGGCCGCGGGGATCGTCCGGCGACGCGACGTGTGGTTCGTCCCGGCGCTGGCCGGCTGGATGGCGGGGTTCGCTGTGTTCGCCGTCCTGGACGTGTTCGACGGCCGGTGGGGCGGGCTCCTGGAGCACCTGCTCTACCTCGCGGGCTTCGTGGTGCTGCTGTTCGTCTCGTACGGGCTCGGCGCGAAGGCGCAGGTCGGCAGCGGTGCGGCGGTCCGCGCGTCCGCCGCGTCCGGGCCGGGCGGCGAGGGCAGCGGCGGCGGCGAGCCCGGCGCGGACGGCGAGCCTCGGCGGCTCACCCGGACGCAGGAGTTCGCGCTCGCCGCGCTCAACCGGCTGCCGCACCGCTGAACCGCGCGCGCCCCGGCGCGCCCGGACACGACCGGCGCGCCCGGACGATACGGGAGCGCCCGGACGACACGGGCGCGTCAGGGCGTCAGCGAACGATCCAGGCGATGGCCGTCATGGTCCCCGGCGGCACCTCGGTGAAGCCGCCGTCCCGGACCGCGACGGCCGCCTCCTTGACGCACCGCGACCACGCCACGTCCCGGACGAGGTGAACGGGCGCGCCCGCCTCGACCCACGCCGCGACGTCCTTGCGCCGCCCCTGCCGCAGCAGCAGCTGCGCGGCGTGCCCGCTCTGCGCCGCCGCCTTGCCGGTCGTCATCGTCACGTCCGGGTTCAGGGCGAGCGCGGCGTAGGGCGGCGCGGGCGGCGGCGCCGGTTCCTCAGCGTCGGCGAGGTCGAGCCCGGCGACCTGGAGTTTCGCCAGCTGCGGCGGGACGTCGGCGACCGGGCCCGGCGGGAACGCCCGCACCTGCGCGCCCGCGTGCTCGACCGTCACGCCCGGCAGCGCCTGTGCCTCCGGCCAGCGGACGCCGCGCGCGCGCCGCGTCACCTTCCGGATCCGCCGCGACTCCCACTCGTGCACCGCCTCCCGCCACTCCCCATCGGGTTCGGTGGCGCGCGGGTCGGTGAGCAGCCGGACGACGGCGGTCGCCGCGGCCTCGCAGACCGCGCCGTGGGTGGGCGGATCGGCCTTCTCCGCGCGTACCACCAGTTGCATCGCCCAGGGCGGGTCGTCAAGAGGGTCGTGATCGGGTCGCACGCATGGAGTATTCCAAACCGGTTCCGATGTCCATGACGCGGCTTTCCCGCGGACGATGTGGGTAATGCAACTGTTGCCGTCTCCCGGACGTCAGTCCTGATGCGGGCGCAGCACGGTGGGACGGCCCTCGCCGGAGGGGGGCGAGGGGCACGGCGAGAGGTCGGGTCGGAGGTCGCCGGTGACCAGTGGCGCGTGGAACGAGTCCATCCCCGGAGTCGGTACGTTCTTCGTCGGCATCGACGTCGCCCCGGGGCGGTACCGGTGCGACGACGCGGGCGGCGGCTGGTGGGTCCGCTTCACCGGTCCCGGCGGCGGCGACCCGGTCGGCATGTGGCCGCTGCCGGCCGGTGCCACCGAGGTCGAGATCGAGCCGTCCGACTTCGCGTTCGAGACCCATGTCGGCGCGTACTGGCGGCGGATCGCGCCGCCGCGCCGCGCCGGGGACGGCCCGGCCGCCGAGCCGCGCCCGGTCGCCGATCCCGCGCTGCGCGCCGAGCTCGACACGCTCGTCGCGCGCCGCCGTCCGCTGCTGTGGCTGGCGCCGCTGACCGTCCTCGGCCTCGGCCTGCTCGGCTCGCCGCTGCTCGGCTCGCTGTGGCTGATCGGGCTCGGCATGCTCGCGGTGCTGGTCGCGCTCGGCACCCCGTCGGTCTCGCTGGACCTGCGGCGCGCGCGCGAGCTGGAGCGCCGCCGGCACCGCTACCTCACCCCCGAGGACTTCGACGAGCCGGGCCGCGCGCTGCTGGCCCGCGTGCAGGCCGCGGTCGACGCCGTCCGCGACTCGCAGGTGAACCGGGAGGGGCTGCTCGACGCCGTCGACAACGCGGTCACGCTGCCCCGGCAGGAGTGGGAGATAGCGCAGGTCCTGGCGCGGCAGTCGAAGCTGCGCCGGGAGCAGGAGGAGATGACGGAGGCGGCGCCGCTGCCCGAGGTGGAGGCGGCGCTGCGGCCGCTCCGCGAGAAGCTCGACATCTCCGTCGAGGCGGTGACGCGCCGGATCGAGGCCCTCGAACGGTACGCCGAGCGCGCCCGCGCCGCCGACGAGGCCCTCGCCGCGCACCGCCACCTGGAGTCCCTGGCGGCGAAGGCGCACGAGTACGACGAGCTGCTCGCCGACACCGTCCGCGACGACCTGGCGCTGCCCGCGATCGAGCGGCTCACCGAGCAGGGCGACGCGCTCGTCCGGACGCTGCGCGAGCGGCTCGCGAAGGCCGCCGAAGCGGGCGGCGAGCTCCCGCCCCCTAAATGACCCGCGCGTACATCAGCGCGAACAGCAGGTACGGGACGAGGAACACCCAGCTCGCGACGATGATGCCGTGCAGCACCTCGCCCGGTTCGCGCGCCCGGCCGAGGTAGCGGTGGTACACCCAGACCAGCACCGGCGCGGACACGGCCTGCGTCCACAGCGTCCGGTGCGGGAACACGTGCCCGGTCGCGGCGAGCGTCACCGCGATCGCGCACGACGCCGTCCACGCGGCGAGGCCGATCCGGTACGCGCCGCGCGGGCCGAGCCGTACGGCGATGGTCCGGTACCCGCTGGCGAGGTCGGCCTTGTAGTCGGTGACGGTCGTCGGAACGTACAGCGCGGTCGCGACCAGGACGCCCTCGACGGCCATCACCCACGGAAAGCCCTCGATGGGCCGGACGACCGTCCATCCGGCCAGCAGCGCGAACCCGCCGACGCCGACCGCGTTGGTCGCGACGTCGAACCCCGGCCGGTCCTTCAACCGGACCGGCGGCACGCTGTACAGCCAGCCCAGCACCAGGAACCCGAGGGTGACCAGCGCGAACGCCGGACGCACGGTCAGCGCGACCAGCAGTGCCGCCGCCGCGGTGACGTGCGCGGCGGCGAGCGCGCCGCCCACGCTCAGCCGCCCGCCGACCAGCGGCGCGTCGTCCTTGCGGGGGTTCTTCAGGTCGCCGTCGAGGTCGAAGGCGTCGTTGATGGCGAGCACCGCCAGCCAGACCAGCGGCCCCCAGACGACCAGCCCGGTCAGCACGGGCGTGACCGCCCGCAGGCATCCGCCGCTCATCGGGACGCACGCGTCCTGCCCGGCGATCAGCCACCGCGTCGCCAGCAGGTGCCCGACGTAGAACGGCACGAGCGAGACGAGCCAGATCGCCGGCCGCGCGATGAGCCACAGGTCGAGCAGCACCCGCCAGCGCTGCACGGCCGCCCGCACCGGCACGTGGTGCCGCGCCCGAGAAGCGCGCATCCCGTCACCCCCTGGTGATCCTCCCCGCGCCCCCCCGCCTATTGGACACTACGTCCATTTGCTTTGCGTTGACCAGTGCCCGAAATGGGTCGTCTCATGCCCGGCCGGCCGGGATGATCTCCGGGGGGCGGGTAGTTGTCTCTGCCGTGACTTCGAGGATGATGCGGGCGGCGGTCGCGGAGCGGCCGGGGCCGCCGGACGTGCTGCGGGTGCGCGAGGTGCCGGTTCCGGAGCCGCGGCCCGGGTGGACGCTGGTCAGGGTCAGGGCGTTCGGGCTGAACCGGTCGGAGATGTTCACCCGGCAGGGCCACTCCCCCGGCGTGCGGTTCCCGCGGGTGCTCGGGATCGAGTGCGTCGGTGAGGTCGCCGCCGGCGGCGCGCTCGCGCCGGGGACGCGGGTCGCCGCGGTCATGGGCGAGATGGGGCGCGCGTTCGACGGCGGCTACGCCGAGTACGCGCTGCTGCCGGACGACCTGCTGATCCCCGTCACGACCGGGCTGGACTGGGAGGTCTTCGGCGCGCTGCCCGAGACGTACCTGACCGCGCAGGGGTCGCTGGACGCGCTGCGCGCCGGCACCGGGACGCTGCTCGTGCGCGGCGGGACGTCGTCGGTCGGGATGGCGGCGCTGTCGCTCGCCAAGGGCCTCGGCCTGCGGACGATCGCAACGACGCGCAACCCTGGGAAGGTGAAGGCGCTGGAGGCGGCGGGCGCCGACCATGTCGTGGTCGACGAGGGCGGCATCGCGGACGGGGTCCGGGCGATCGTCCCGGACGGCCCCGACCACGTGCTCGAACTCGTCGGCGCGGCGACGCTCGCCGACTCGCTCGGGCTCGTCCGCAAGGGCGGGACGGTGTGCATGACGGGCATCCTGAGCGGCGAGTGGGTGCTCCGCGAGTTCGAGCCGATGCAGGCGATGCGCAGCGGGACGCGCCTCACCGTGTTCCACAGCGACGACCTCCAGGGCGCGGCGGGCGCCGGGACGCTGCAGCGGCTCGTCGACGGGGTGGAGAGCGGCCGGTTCCGGCCGAACATCGACCGGGTCTTCGCGCTGGACGAGATCGCCGGCGCGCACCGGTACATGGAGGCCGACGAGGCGACCGGCAAGCTCGTCGTGCTCCTTTAGCCCGGAAGCAGGTCCAGCCCGCGGGCGGGTCTAGCCGGCGAGCAGGGCGCGGACCTGGTCGGGGCCGGCGAAGACCTCGGCGGCCATGCCGGTCTCGCGGGCGGCGAGGACGTTGCGCTCGGTGTCGTCGATGAACAGGACGTCGGCGGGCCGCACGCCGAGGCGCTCGGCGCAGATGCGGTAGGCGCGCGGGTCCGGCTTGGCGACGCCGATGGCGCACGAGTAGGTGAGCGCGTCGAACCGGGACAGCCAGCCCTCGTGCCGCGCCTCGAAGCGGGGCACGAGGTCGGCGATGATGTTGGAGAGCAGGCCCAGCGTGCGGCCGCCGTCGGCCAGCTCGTGGACGAGGGCGACCATGCGCTCGTCGACGTTCGTCCAGCTGCGCAGGTCGGCGTCGATGAGCGCGGGCACGTCCGGGAACTCGGTGCCGAGGGCGGCGGCGACGTCCGCCCAGTACGCGGCGCTGTCCTGGCCCGCGTCGTAGCCGGGGCGCAGCGCCCAGTACGCGTCCCAGAACGGGGCGCCGGAGACGCCGGCGATCTCCTCGATCTCCCGCACGGCCTCGGGGGTCTGGGTGCGGGCGATGACGCCGAACAGGTCGAAGACGATCACATCGGGCATGGTCCGAGGGTATGCGGGGCGGGACGGTGCCGCCGTCGCGGGGCGGGGCGGCCGGGCGGCGCCGTCGCGGGGCGTCGCGAGACCGGCGCCCCGGGTGATGGAACAAGCGCTTGTGCAGACCGTAAACTGCCGTTGACGCGCCGACTGAGCAAGCGGTTGGGCGCGCACACGGCATAATGAGAGGGTGACGACCACGAGCGCGAATTCCGGGCGGGCGAGGCCCCGGGCCGCCGGCGAGGGCGGCGCGCGCCGCCGCGGCAAGGGCTCGCCGGCCCTGGCGTCGGAGCGCCGCGAGCACCTGGTCAGGCTGGCCGCGGACCTGTTCGCGGAGAAGGGCTTCCAGGCCACCACGGTCCGCAACATCGCCGACGAGGCCGGCATCCTGTCCGGCAGCCTCTACCACCACTTCGACTCCAAGGAGTCGATCGTGGACGAGATCCTGACCGGCTTCTTCGACGAGATCATGGCCGCCTACCGGGCCGAGATCGAGGCGGGCCGCGACCCGCGGGAGACGATCGCCGGGCTCGTCCGGATCGCGTTCAACAGCCTCGAGCCGCACCGCGCCGCGATCACGGTCATGCAGAACGACTGGAACTACCTCCAGGGCATGGACCGCTTCGCCTACCTCACCAAGTCCGAGGACGAGGTGGAGAAGATGTGGGTCGAGACCATCGCGGCGGGCCAGGAGCAGGGCCTGTTCCGCGAGGACCTCGACCCGCACCTGACCTACCGGATGATCCGCGACACCATCTGGGTGGCCGTCCGCTGGTTCAAGCCCGGCGGGCGGCTCGACTCCCAGAGCCTCGGCGAGCACTACATCAAGGTCATGTTCGACGGGATCAACACCCACTAGGGCCCGCGGGCCCGCTATCCCCGGACCGGCACGCCCGGGCGCCGCGCGGCGGCCTCGGGGCGGCGGCGCGGCAGCAGCCGCGCGATCGGCCCGGGCAGCCACCAGTTCTTCTCGCCGAACAGCTCCATCAGGGCCGGGACGAGCACCATCCGCACGACGGTCGCGTCGATCAGGATCGCGACGCCGAGGCCGAGGCCGATCTGCTTGACCGCGATGTTCGCGCCGAGCAGCACCGACAGGAACACCATCACCATGATCGCCGCGGCGGCGGTGATGACGCGCGCGGTGCCGGTGAGGCCCCGCGCGACGGCCTCCCGGGTCGGGACGCCCGCCTCGTGCGACTCGCGGATCCGCGACACGAGGAACACCTCGTAGTCCATGGACAGCCCGAACAGGATCGGGAACATCATCAGCGGCACCCAGGTGGTGACCGGCATCGAGGTGGGGAAGCCGAGCACCGTGCCCGCCCAGCCCCACTGGACGACGGCGGTCAGCACGCCGTAGGCGGCGGCGATCGACAGCAGGTTCATCAGCGCGGCCTGCAGCGCGACGGTCAGCGAGCGGACGAGCGCGACGAGCAGCAGCAGCGACAGCCCGACGACGACCGCGATGAGCCACGGCAGCCGGGTCTGGACGTCGTCGGCGAAGTCGATGGACGCCGCGTTCTGGCCGCCGACGTAGGCCCGCACGCCCCGCCCCTCGGTGACGCGCGGCAGCACGTCGTGGCGGAGCCGGTGCACGAGCCGCGGGGTGGCCTCGTCCTGCGCGCCGGTGGTCGGGAACGCCATGATCACCGAGACGGCGCCGTCGGGGCTGGTGCGCGGCGGCTGGACGGCGGCGACGCCCTTCGCGGCGCCGACGGCCGCGGCGACCGGCGCCGGGTCCCCGCCGCGGGTGACGACGACCAGCGGCGCGGCGGTGCCGGGCCCGAAGCCCTCGGCCATGATCTGGTTCGCGGCGTAGCCGCTGGTGTCGTGCGGCTGGGTGCTGGAGTCGGGCAGGCTGAGCCGCATCGACAGCGCCGGCACCGCGAGCACGAGCAGCAGCGCGGCGGCGCACAGCCCGGTGACGACGGGGTGCCGCTGGACGACCCGGGCCCAGCGTTCGGCGAGCGGCCGGCGGGCCCGGCCGAGGCCCGGCACGCGCAGCCGGTCGATGGCGCGCCCGGTGAAGCCGAGCAGCGCGGGCAGCAGCGTGACGGCGGCGAGCATCGTCATCAGGACGGCCAGCCCGGCGGCGACGGCGACCGCGTCGAACAGCTTCTGCTGCATGACGAACAGCCCCATGAGGGCGATCACGACGGTGCTGCCGGCGAACAGCACGGCGCGCCCGGCGGTGGTGATGGCGGTGACGGTCGCCTCCTCGGGTTCCCGCCCGCCGGCCAGTTCCTCCCGGTAGCGGGTGACGATGAACAGCGCGTAGTCGATGCCGACGCCGATGCCGATGAGGGCGGCGACGATCGGCCCGAACGACGGCGCGGGCAGCAGGTGCGCGATCAGCGCGATGAGCCCGAGGCCGGAGCCGATGCCGAACAGCGCGGTCACGATCGGCAGCCCCATCGCCAGCACCGACCCGAACGCGATCAGCAGGATGACGACGGCGGCGAGCACGCCGATCCCCTCCGAGGACCCGCCGCCGGCGGTCTCGGCGTTGTCGATCGCGGCGCCGCCGAGCTCGATCCGGACGGGCCCGGAGTCGCTGCGGACGTCCTTGATGAGCTTGGTGACGTCGGAGGCCGGCACGTCGTCGGTGGGGACGTCGAGGTTCGCGGTGGCGAACGCGGTCCGGCCGTCCTTGGAGATCTGGCCGGGGACGTCGTAGGGCGAGGTCACGGAGGCGACGTGCGGCGTCTTGGCGAGCCGGTCGATCGCCCGGGTGACGCGGGCCTTGGCGTCGGCCGAGCGCACTCCGGCGTCCGCGCGGACGGCGAGCGTGATCGTGTCGCCGCTGCGCTTGGGGAAGTGCTCGTCGAGCAGCTTCTTGGCGGTCGCGGACTGGGAGGAGCCTCCGGTGAAGTCGTTGAGCGGCTTGGCGGCGAAGCCGTAGCCGAGGACGAGGACGGCGAGGGCGCCGACGATCCAGGCGACGACGACGAGCCGGCGCCTTCGGTAGCAGACCCGGGCGAGCCTGGCCAGTTTCATGGGAACCACCTTCGCGGGAGCCCGCGGGTAGAGAACACGTCGTTCCCGAAATCGTGGCTCCCGCACCCGGCCCGCGTCGTCGGGCGGGCGGCGGCTTCCGCGGGGTCCGCTACTTCCGCCGGAGTACATCCGGCGCGGTATCCCACCGTTGGGCCCGCCGAACCTCCATAGTGTGCTTAGTCACAATTTGCCGAGTAGGGGTGACGCTTTGGCCCGTGGGGACGCTGTTACTGAGGGGATCATCGGGGGGAGGGCGGCATGACGGCTCCACAGGGCGCCGGCCGGGACGAGCCCACGCCCGCGGCCATCCGCGCCGCCACGGCGCGCGGCCTGCAAGAGCAGTTCCCCGGGGTGCGCGTGTGGTTCGGCGAGGCGACCGGGTCCTGGTGGGCCATGGTCCCGCTGCGGGACGGCCCGCGGCTGCTGGAGGCCCCCACCCCGCAGCGGCTCCGCGACGAGATCATGAACTCGCGGACCCGGGGGTGACCAGCCCCGACTCGTAGGCGAGCACCACCAGCCGGGCCCGGTCGCGCACCCCGAGCTTGCTCATGGCCCGGCTGACGTGCGTCTTGGCGGTGAGGGGGCTGACCGCGAGGGCGTTCGCGATCTCCGCGTTGGACAGCCCCCGCCCGACCAGCCGCACCACCTCCCGCTCCCGGTCGGTGAGGATCTCGAGCCGGCCGACGGCGGCGGGCGCGGGGGCGGGCCGCCCGCCGACGAACCCCTCGATGACGGCCCGCGTGACGGCCGGGGCCAGCAGCGCCTCGCCGCCCGCCACCACCCGGACGGCGTTCACCAGCTCGGCGGGCTCCATGTCCTTGACGAGGAAGCCGGCCGCGCCCGCGCGCAGCGCCAGGTAGATGTGCTCGTCGTCGGTGTAGGTGGTGAGGGCGAGGACGCGCACCTCGTCGAGGGCGGGGTCGGAGGCGATCCGGCGGGTGGCGGCGAGGCCGTCGGTGCCGGGCATCCGCAGGTCCATGAGGACGACGTCGGGCCGCAGCCGGCGGGCCAGCTCCACCGCGGCGTCGCCGTCCTCGGCCTCGCCCACGACCTCGATGCCGTCCTCGCCGGACAGCAGCATCCGAAACCCGGCCCGCACCAGCGACTGGTCGTCGGCCAGCAGCACTGTGATCACGCCTGCTCCCCCGTCCGCCCGGGCTCCCGTCCGGCCCGGATGCGACGGCGCAACCGTACGACGATTCGGGCCCCGCGAGGAATCGGACCGTTCCCATGAGGGCGCCGCCGCAGGACGGAGGAGGGCGAGCGAAGGCCGTCCGCCGGGAACGGGGCGCGATCCGTTCCCGGCGGGCGTTGTGTGAAACTAACCCGAAAAGTGCTCGGACACAAGCGCTTGCTCGGTAAGCGTTGTGTGGGACAGCGCACATCACCCCGCCCGGGGCGGGCCGCGCGCGCTCAGGTCTCGTACTGGATGGCGGCCCTCTCCGCGACGATCGGCGTGATGAACTCCTCGATCACCGCCCGGTGCTTCGGATGGTCGCGGTACACCAGGTAGTCGTCCTTGCTCGCGAAATCCGCGACCACGACGAACTCGTAGGACCCCGGGTTCACGCCCGCGTCGAGGCCGACGCTGTACCCGCCGATCTCCGGGATGACCCCGGTCAGCTCGCGCAGCCTCGCCGCGACCTCCTCCTGCTGGCCGATCGTCGTGCCCTCGGCCCACCTGAACATCACCACGTGACGGAAACCGCTCATGCGGGCACGCTACCGAGAAGCGGCGGACTCAAACGGTCCCGAGCTCCGCGGCGGCGACCGCGCCGAGCTCCCAGCACGCCTCCAGGTCGGCCTTGCCCGGCTCCCCCGTCACCACCACGGGCGGCTGGACGGCCCGCCACTTCAGCCCCGTGGTGATCGCCTCCAGCGCGCGCAGCGCCCCGGCGGCGTCGTTGTTGCCGTGCAGGAAGGCCCCGAACGGCCGGCGGATTGTCTCCTCCAAGCACGGGTAATAAATCTGGTCGAAGAAGTGCTTGAGCGCCCCGGAGAGATAACCGAGGTTCACAGGGGAGCCGAGGAGGTAGCCGTCCGCCTCGAGGACGTCCACGGCCGAGGCGGTCAGCGCCGGACGGGAGACGACCTCCACGCCCTCGATCTCGTCCGTGCGCGCCCCCGCGCGCACCGCCTCGAACATCGCCTGGACGGACGGCGAGGGCGTGTGATGAACGAGCAGGAGCCTCTTCACCCTCACGAGACTAACCAGTTTCCCCCCGGGTGGCCGGGTACGGCCGTCGTGGGGACGACGACCGCCGGAGACGCCGAACGCGACGTCATAGGAGGTGTCCGGACGACGCTGACCATGAGCGGCCAAAGATAACGTCCGATCCGGGGAATGAGTTCCAAAGGATCATGGTTGGGGCTCAGCGGAGGTGTCCTTCTCGTGCATGCAGCGAAATCGGCCGAGCGCGCCGGCGGCGAGGCACTGCCCGTCTGGCCGCTGGCGCTCGTCGCCGCGTTCGTCGCCGTCCTGATCGCCGTGCCCGCCATGGCATGGTCCCCGCACTGGCTCACCCGGCTGTCGGAGGTGGCGACCGGAACCCCGCTCGCCCCCGCCCACGCCGTGTCCCTGGGCCTCGTGCTCCTGCTCATCGCGCGCGGCGTCCTGCTGCGCCGCCGGGCCGCCTGGTACGGGCTGGTCGCGCTGGTCGTCCTCGGCCTGCTCGCCGTCGTGGCGGGCGACGACGCGCCGTGGCGCGTGCCGCTCCTCGCGGCCGTCCTGGTCGGGCTCTGGCTGGAGCGCGACCGGTTCCCCGTCCGCCCGCACCCCGACCGCGTCCGCACCGCGGTGAAGACCGGCGCGATCCTCGTGATCGGCGCGGTCGCCGGGTCGGTGCTGGTCGGCGGCGTGTCGGTCCGGTCCGTGCGGGTCGTGGCGAGCGGCCTCGGCGCCACCGGCGCGCGCATCGACGGCGCGTCCTGGCTGCCCGGCGTGCTCGGCCTGGCCGGCGCGGTCGGCCTGCTCGCGCTCGTCATGACGCTGCTCGCGCCGGACCCGGCGCCCCCGCCCGGCGACGAGGACGAGCGGCGCCGCGTCGCCGGCCTGGTCGCGCACCCCGGCTCGGACACCCTCGCCCCGTTCGCGCTGCGCCGCGACAAGGCGTACGTGTTCAGCCCGGACGGGCGCGCCGCGATCGGCTACCGGGTGCTGTTCGGCATCGCGGTGGCGGGCGGCGACCCCGTCGGCGACCCGAAGTCGCACGCCGCCGCCGTCCAGGAGTTCCTGGAGCTGTGCCGGACGACCGGCTGGCGGCCCGCGGTGCTCGGCGCGAGCGCCGACCTGCTGCCCGAGTGGGGGCCGCTGCGCTCGTTCGGCTTCGGCGACGAGGTCGTCGTCCGGCCGGAGGAGTTCACGCTGTCGGGCCGGCAGATGCGCAACGTCCGGCAGGCCGTCAAGCGGACCGTCAACGCGGGCGTCACCACCGAGATCGTGCCCGAGCGCGAGCTGTCCGCGAGCCTGCGCGCCGAGCTGCTGGAGGTGGCGTCGGGCTCGCTGGGCGGCGCCGCCGAGCGCGGCTTCTCGATGAACCTCGACGAGCTGCTCACCGGCTACCACCCCGGCGCGGTCGTCGCGATCGCCTACGACGAGGACAAGAAGCCGATCGCGTTCCAGCGGTACGTGACCGCCGGCGAGGGCATCAGCCTCGACGCGATGCGCCGCACCCCCGGCGGGCCGAACGGCGTCAACGAGCGGCTGATCGTCGAGATGATCGAGTACGCCGGCGAGCAGGGGCACGCGCTCGTCTCGCTGAACTTCGCGGCCTTCCGCGAGCTGCTGGACGCCGAGGAGCGCGGCGCGCTGGAGAAGGCCGGCTACCAGGCCCTGCACCTGCTGGACCCGCTGATCGCGGTCGAGTCGCTCTACCTGTTCGACAAGAAGTTCCGGCCCGACTACAAGCCGCGCAGCATCGTGTTCCGGTCCTGGTTCGACATCGTGTGGCTGGCGGCGGCGCTGCTGACGCTGGAGTTCGGCCGCACGAAGCCGGCGGCCGCGCCCGAGGAGGCCGTCACCGAGCCCGCGCACCACTACAGCCGCTACTGAACAGCCGCTACTGACCCCGCGTCGCCGAACGCCCGGATCCCGCGGATCCGGGCGTTCAGCTTTTGCGGGCGACGCCGCCGGTGATCTTCAGGCGGGTCGCCGGGGCGTCCATGCCGGGCCGCCACCGCTCAACGTCGACCAAGCCGGGGGCGAGCAGCTCGAAGCCGTCGAAGAACCTCAGGATCTGGTCGCGTGGGCGGAAGTAGGTCTGCACGGGCGTCCCGTCGGCGATCGCGTGCAGCCGCGCCATCGCGGCGGGATCGCTGTGCGCCGCGAACTGGGACAGCACGAGGTGGCTGCCCGGCGCCATGGCGTCGCGGTACCGCCCGACGATCCCGGCAGGGTCCTGCTCGTCGGGGACGAGGTGAAGGACGGCCGCGAGGACCACCACGACCGGTTCCGACAGATCGAGCAGCCCGTGGCTCCGCACGTGGTCGAGGATCTCGTCCGGCCGGCGGACGTCGCCCTCGATCGAGGTCACCCGGTCGTTCGTGGCGAGCAGGGCGTCGTTGTGCACCTTCACGAGCGGGTCGCTGTCGACGTAGACGATCCGCGCGGACCGGTCCACCGCGTGGAACACCTCGTGGATGCTCGGGGACGTGGGGATGCCGGTCCCGACGTCGAGCACCTGCCGGGCGCCCCGCTCCGCCAGCATTCGCATGGCGCGGATGACGAAGGCGCGGTTCGCGCGGGCCAGGATGCGCTGGTCGGGCACCACGGCGAGGAGCCGGTCGGCGGCGTCCCGGTCGACGGCGTAGTTGTCCTTGCCGCCGAGCAGATAGTCATAGATCCGCGCCGCACTCGGAACGGTCGTCTCGTGCCGCTGCGTCTCGTCCACGGTCGGCCCCGTCTCTCGCGCGGGGCGTTCCCCGCGCTCACCGGCGAGGTTAGCGCTGGGGCCGGGTTTCCGGAATCGCCGCTGCGGCGATGTCGATCCGGGCGGAGGTCCTTCGTATAGGGGTCGGAGGCCGGCGGCGGGCCGGCCGCGAACCTGGGGGTGAGGGAGCATGACGGAGATCCGGACGCTGGTCGACGGGCGAGGGTTGGTGGAGTCGCCGCGCTGGCACGACGGGCGCGTGTACTTCTCCGACTGGTCGGCGGGCGAGGTCGTCGCCGCGGACCTGGACGGGCACGCTGAGGTCGTCGCGCGGGTGAAGTCGCTGCCGCTGTGCACGGCGTGGCTCCCGGACGGCGGGCTGGTGATCGTCGACTCGCCGAACGGGCGGCTGCTGCGGCGCGAGGACGACGGGTCGCTGACCGTCCATGCGGACCTCGGCCTGACGGGCTGGAACGACATCGTGGTGGACGGCCGCGGCAACGCCTACGTCAACCGCGCCGGGTTCGAGCCGATGGCCGGTGAGGAGGCCAAGCCCGGATTCGTGTTCCTCGCGACGCCCGACGGGACGGTGCGGGAGGTCGCCGACGACATCGCGTTCCCCAACGGGATGGCCGTGACCCCGGACGGCTCGACGCTGATCGTCGCCGACTCCTACCGCGGCGAGCTGGTGGCGTTCGCGATCGGCGCCGGCGGCGGCCTGTCGGACCGGCGCGTCTGGGCGGCCCTCGGCGACGGGACGCCGGACGGCATCTGCACCGACGCCGAGGGCGCCGTCTGGTACGCGGACGTGCCCCACGACAGGTGCGTGCGCGTCGCCGAGGGCGGCGAGGTCCTCGGCGTCGTCGAGGTGGACCGGGGCGCGTTCGCCTGCGCGCTGGGCGGCCCCGACGGGACGACGCTGTTCATCACGGCCGCGCAATGGCAGGGCATGACCGAGCCCGAGCCGGTGCGGCCGGGAAGCGGACGGGTCCTGGTCGCGGAGGTCGAGGTGCCCGGCGCGGGATGGCCCTGACCGCGCCGGTCCCCGCCGCCCGTGACCTGGCCGCGCCGGTCCCGCCGCCCGTGACCTGACCGTTTCCCGGGGCGGGCGGCGGGTAGCGGACTCGCGTGGAAACCTGGAACGCCATCACGTCCCGGCGCAACGTCCGGGAGTACAGTGACGAGCCGATCGCGCCGGACGACCTCGACCGTGTCCTGGAGGCGGCGCGGCGGGCGCCGTCGTCCAAGAACTGGCAGCCGTGGGACTTCGTCGTCGTCACGAAGCGGGACCAGCTAGCGGAGCTGGCGGACGCGGGCATGTACGCGGCGCACATCCCCGGTTCGGCGGCGACCATCGCGCTGGTCATGCGCGACTACGACGACCCCGGCGAGCGGGAGACCTCGCGGTTCGACCTGGGGCAGGCGATGCTGAGCATCATGCTCGCGGCGGCCGACCTCGGCATCGGCAGCGGGCACGCGACGGTGATGGACCAGGCGGTGGCGCGCCGCGTCCTCGGCCTGCCGCAGGACCGGTTCTGCGCGTACCTGGTCGGGCTCGGGTACCCGGCGGGCCGCCCGCTGAAGCCCGTCCGGAACCCGGCCCGGCGGGCGTTCGAGGACGTCGTGCACCGCGACCGCTGGTGACCGTCCGGGGGGCGTGACACGGGGGCCGATGCCCGGTCTTCTGGAATCTTCGAGCATGATTCTAGAAACCCCCGTGGAGAGGACCGGGCATGAGCAGCACTGTGCAGGGGCACTGCGATCCGGCGTTCGCCGCCGTCCGTGAGGTGTTCGAGCAGCATTTCGCCGACGGGCGGGAACTGGGCGCCGCCGTCGCCGTGTACGCCGGGGACCGCAAGGTCGTGGACCTGTGGGGCGGCGTCGCCGACCACCGGACGGGCCGCGCCTGGGCCGCCGACACGCCGTGCTTCGGCTTCTCCTGCACCAAGGCGGTGACGGCCGCGGCGGCGCTGCTGCTCGCCGAGCGCGGCGCCTACGAGGTCGACGGCCCGGTCACCGCGTGGTGGCCGGAGTTCGGCGAGCACGGCAAGGACGGCGCGACGGCGGCGCACCTGCTGTCGCACCAGGTCGGGCTCCCCGCGTTCGACCGTCCCGTGTCGGCGGAGGAGGCGGCCGACCCGGAGGCGCTCGCGGACCTGCTCGCCGCGCAGAAGCCGGAGTGGACGCCGGGCGAGGCGCACGGCTACCACGCCCTGACGTACGGCTGGCTGGCCGGGGAGATCGTCCGGCGGCTGTCCGGCCGGACGGTCGGCGCGTTCGCCAAGGAAGAGTTCACGGGCGGCCTGGACATGTGGATCGGGGCGCCCGACGACGTGATCGAACGCGCCGCGAAGATGACCGCGAAGGGGCGCGTCTCCGGCGCGGCCGACGGGCCGAAGAACCCGGCCGGCGACGTCCTGAAGCGGATCGCCGCGGCGTACACCGACCCGCGGAGCCCAATGAACCGGGCACTGAACAACCCGCATCCGGGCAAGGGCGGCTACAACAACCCGGTGGTGCTGCGCGCCGGCTGGCCGTCCGCCGGGATGCTCGCGACCGCGTCCGGATTCGCGGGGTTCTACCGCGACCTGGTCGCGGGCCGGATCCTGCGCCCGGACACGCTGCGCGAGGCGATGCGCCGCCGGGTCTCCGGCCCGGACCGCACGCTCATCGTGGACAGCTCGTTCGGGCTCGGGTTCATGCGGCCGTCGCAGACGTACTTCGTCCCGAAGCGGGCGCGGGAGACGGCGTTCGGCCACACCGGCGCGGGCGGCTCGATCGGGCTCGGCGACCCGGACGCCGGCCTGGCGCTGGCGTACCTGCCGAACAGGATGGGCGAGCAGGCGTCCGGCGACCTGCGCGCGTTCCGGCTGACGGAGGCCGCGTACGCGTCGCTGGGCTGAGCCCGGCCGAGTCTCGCTGCATGGTGATGCCGCCGCTCACTGCAAGGTGATGCCGAGCCTCACTGCATGGTGATGTCGCCGCTCACTGCATGGTGATGCCGCCGCTGACGGACACGGTCTGCCCGGTGATGTACCCGGCGCGGTCGGTGCACAGGAACGCGACCATGCCGGAGACGTCGTCCGGGCGGCCGATGCGGCGCAGCGGGATCTGCCGGGCGAGCTTCGCCAGCAGGTCCGGATGCCGCTCGGACACAGTCCGG
This sequence comes from Actinomadura sp. NPDC048394, assembly GCF_040651755.1. NCBI lineage: Bacteria > Bacillati > Actinomycetota > Actinomycetes > Streptosporangiales > Thermomonosporaceae > Actinomadura > Actinomadura sp. NPDC048394. The sequence goes on from NZ_JBEZJL010000049.1 coordinate 44,486, forward strand.
ACCATCGGCGTGTCCGTCGGCCCGGGGCACACCACGTTGGACGTGACGCCGTCGCCCGCCGCCTCGCGGGCGAGGCTCTTGGCGAGCCCGAACAGGCCCGCCTTGGTGGCCGCGTACGCGCCCTCGCCCCCGGACCCGGCGCGGGCTCCGTCGGAGGAGACGAACACGAGCCGGCCCCAGCCGCGCCCGGTCATCCCGGGCAGCAGGGCGCGGGTGAGCTGCATCGGGGCGCGCAGGTTGACGCGCCACATCAGGTCCCAGTGGGCGGGGTCGCTGCCGGCGAACGGCTCCACGATGCTGATGCCCGCGTTGTGGACGAGGACGTCCACCGGCCCGACGCCGGCGGTGAACGCGTCGATGGACGCCGGATCGGCGAGGTCGACGCGGGCCGCGGTCCCGCCGGTCTCCCCTGCGACGCCCTCGGCGGCGGGCAGGTCGAGGTCCGCGACGACGACGCGGGCGCCGAGCGCGGCGAGGTCGGCGCAGATCGCCCGCCCGATGCCGCCCGCGCCGCCGGTGACGACGGCGGTGCGTCCGTCCAGGGTCATGCCGTCCATCGGTCCTCCGCTCCGGCCGCTCGTGCCCTCACCGTAGTCGCCGCCCGCGTCGCCGCCCGCGTCGCCGCCGGTAGGGGCGGTAGCGTGCCGGTTCATGGAGGTACGCGACCTGCACCCGTGGCCGTCCACACCCGCGGAGGCGGAGGCGATCCAGGACCGGCTGCGCCCGATGCTCGAACTGGACGTCCCCGGCCCGGCGAACCCGCGCACGGTCGCCGGCCTGGACGTCGCGTACGCGGGCGACGGCGGCGGGACCGCGACCCGGCTGGCCGCCGCGGTGGTCGTCCTGGACGCGGCGTCCCTCGACGTCGTGGAGGAGTCGGTCGCCGTCGGGACGGCCGCGTTCCCGTACGTGCCGGGGCTGTTCGCGTTCCGTGAGCTGCCCACCCTGCTGGACGCGCTCCGGGCCCTGGAGACCACGCCCGACCTGCTCGTCTGCGACGGGTTCGGGGTCGCGCATCCCCGCCGGTTCGGGCTGGCGTGCCATCTCGGGGTGCTGACCGGCCTGCCGACGATCGGGGTGGGCAAGACCGCGTTCGTCGGGACCTATGACGCGCCGGGTCCGGAGCGCGGCGCCGCGTCCCCGCTGGTGGACGGCGGTGAGGAGGTCGGACGCGTGCTGCGGACCCGCGACGGCGTGAAGCCGGTGTTCGTGTCGGTCGGCCACCGCACCGACCTCGACTCGGCGTGCCGCGACGTCCTCGCGGTGACGCCCGAGTACCGGCTTCCGGAGACGACTCGCAGGGCGGACCGGCTGTCCCGCGACGCACTCGGAGGCTGATGGCGCGCGACGGCGCCTTCCTCGACGTCGGCGCGGGGAGATGGCAGGCTCTTCGGTAACACGCGGCGGCCGGTCCGGCCGTCCGCGCACGCCGCTGGACGGTGCCCATGCAACCGCGCCCGATGCGGGCCGACGCCCGCCGCAACTACGAACGACTGATCAGCACGGCCCGCGCGGCCTTCATGGAACACGGCACGGGCGCGTCCCTGGACGACATCGCGCGGCGCGCGGGCGTCGGGTCCGGGACGCTGTACCGGCACTTCCCCACCCGCGACGACCTGCTGCACGCGGTGCTCCAGGAGCGCATCGACGGGCTGCTCGCGCACGCCGCCGAGCTGATGCGCGAGCCGGATCCGGGCGCGGCGCTGGCGGGCTGGCTGCGCGGCTACCTGGACGGCGCGATGACGCCGCGCGGCACGTCGACCGTGCTCATCGAGGCGATGTCGCCGCGGTGGTCGGCGACGCGGCTCGGCACCGCGGCCGCCGCGATCCGCGACGCGGTCGGCGGGCTGCTGGAGCGGGCGCAGCGGGCGGGCGCGATCCGGGCGGACGCCGACGCCGCCGACCTGCTGCGGCTGACCAACGCGATCGGCGTCGCGGCCGAGCGCACCCAGGATCCCGCCGGGTACGCCGACCGGATGCTGGCGCTGCTGTTCGACGGCCTGCGCACCCGCTGACCCCGCGCTCCGGCTCCGGGGCCGCCTTGTTCGCCGAACCAAGCGTTCGCTAGTTTGGTGGGGCGCCGCGGTCGCGGTCGCCGCTGGGAGCGAGGAGCGTTGATGGGGCAGCTTGACGGCAAGGTGGCGCTGATCACCGGTGGTGCGCGCGGCATGGGCAAGGCCCATGTGAAGCGCTTCGTCGCCGAGGGCGCGAAGGTCGTGTTCGGCGACGTCCTGGAGGAGGAGGGCGGCAAGCTCGCCGCCGAGCTCGGGGACGACGTCCGGTTCGTCCGGATGGACGTGACGTCGCCCGACGACTGGGAGCACGCCGTCGGCACCGCGACCTCGGTCTTCGGGGCGCTGAACGTCCTGGTGAACAACGCCGGCATCATCCGCTACAAGACCATCGAGGACATGTCCCTCGACGAGTTCCGGCAGATCATCGACGTCAACCTGATGGGCCAGTGGCTCGGCGTGAAGTCGGTGACGGCCGCGATGCGCGCGGCCGGCGGCGGCTCGATCGTCAACGTCTCCTCGACCGAGGGCTTCGTCGGCGCGGACGGCCTCGCCGCCTACAGCGCCAGCAAGTTCGGCGTCCGCGGCCTCACCAAGTCCGCCGCCCGCGAGCTCGGCGAGTACGGGATCCGCGTCAACTCCATCCACCCCGGCGGCATCATCACCCCGCTGTTCATGCAGGACGACATCATCGCCGCCAAGGCCGACAGCGCCGACGCGCTCATGAAGGCGCTCCCCCTCGGCCGGATGGGCAAGACCAAGGAGGTGTCCGGCCTCATCGTCTACCTGGCGTCGGACGACTCGTCGTACTGCACCGGCAGCGAGGTCCTCGTCGACGGCGGCCTGCTCACCGGCGCCGGCTACTGAACGCGCCGGGCCGCCGGTGACGGATCGGACCCCCGCACCGGCGGCCCGGCACGGGCCTCATCGGGGACGGCGCTCCGTCCACCGCTCGACGGCCTCCAGCTGGGCCGCCAGCGAGATCAGCGTCGCCTCGTCGGAATCATGGCCGAGAAGCTGCGCCCCGATCGGCAGGCCGCTCTTCGTGAAGCCCGCCGGGACGTTCACGCCCGGCCAACCGAGCACATTCCACGTCCACGCATAAGGGCACGCCGCCGCCACGCCCGACTGCGTCTTCTGATATCCGGCGCCGTCGAACGCGCCGACCTTCAACGGCGGCTGCGCGGTCGTCGGTGTCAGCACCACATCGGCGAACCGGAAGATGCGCCCGACCTTCTTCTGCAGATAGGGGTCCATTCTCTTGGCCAGCGGAAGCAGCCGCTTCCCGAGGACCCGGCCGATCCGCGCCTCGGCCTCCGTCCGAGCCTCCGGCCTCGGGTTCGGCATCGCGTCCAGCCAATCCGCGACCCCGGCCGTCCCGCGCGGAATCAGGCCGAGCCCCACCAGCCCGTAATCCGGGTCCGCGGGGAACACCTTGTGCCCGAGCTCGGTCAGCCGCCGGGAAAGGCGCTCGACCGCCGCCCGGATCTCCGGGTCGAGTTTCCCGCTCACCCCGAAGGCCGTCCGGTACGAGACCGCGATGCGCAGCCGTCCCGGTTCCCGCCTCGTCGCGTCCACGAAAGGCAGCACCGGACGTCCTACCTGGTACACGTCCTCCGGATGGCTGCCCGAAAGCACGTCCAGCATCAACGCCGCGTCCTTAACGCTCCGCGCCAGCGGCCCCCAGACGGTGATGCCGTTGAAAGGGTCCGTATGCGGATAACCGGAAACGCGTCCCCGCTGCGGCTTGATGCCGACCAATCCCGTCCACGCCGCCGGAATCCGGATCGACCCCGCCCCGTCGGACCCCACGGCCCCCGCGACCATCCCCGCCGCCACCGCCGCCGCGGACCCGCCCGACGACCCGCCGGGCGTGTACTCCGGGTTCCACGGGTTCCGCGCGATCCCGTACTCCGGCGACTCGCTGAACGGCCACAACCCGATCTCGCACGTCGTCGTCTTGCCCACGACGATCGCGCCCGCGGCCCGCAGCTTGCGCACGATCTCCCCGTCCCGCTTCACCGGCTGATGGTCGCCGGCCACCGCGAACGGCGTGGTCTCACCCTCGATGTCCGTGTCGTCCTTGATCGCGACAGGCACCCCGAGCAGTGGCAGCCGCTCCCCCTCCGCCAGCCGCTTGTCGGCCTCCCGCGCCTCCTCGACCGCGGCCTCCCGCACGACCCGGAACGCCCCGAGGGACTCCTGCCGCCGGACGGCGTCCAGCGACGCCTCCACCAGCTCCACGGAGGACACCTCGCCCTTCCGCAGCGCGTCCGCCTGACCGGCCAGACCCAGCTCCACGCCCACCTCCGGGTTATCGTTCGTTCGAACGAACGATAGCGTCCGCGCCGGCCTTAGGGAAGACTGTGCGGTAATGAGCGCCCGCGACCAGATCCTCCACGCCACCCTCCGCCTGATCGGCGAGCAGGGCATCGGCGCCGTCACCAACCGCGCCGTCGCCCGCGCGGCCGGCGTCTCCCTCGGCTCCCTCACCTACCACTTCCCCAGCCAGGACGAACTGCTCCGCGAGGCGCTGCGCGCCTTCGTGGACGCCGAGATCGCCCGCATCACCGCCTACGCCGAGAACCTCCGCGAATCCGGCATAGCCCCGGTCGACGCCGCCGACCTCGTGGAGAAGGCCGTCGTCGACTTCGCCTACGGCCCCGAGCAGATCGCCAACCTCGAGCTGCACCTGCACGCCGCCCGCGACCCGGCGATCCGCGACACGTCGGCCCGCTCCGTCGAGGCCTACGACCGGCTCGCCACCGCCGTCCTCACCGCACTCGGCATCCCCGACGCGGAGCGGCACGCCCCGGCGATCGTCGCGATGCTCTACGGCCTGGCCGTCCGCCGCCTGGCCACCGGCGACACCGCCGCCACCGGCACCGCGGACGCCTTCCGCCTCCTCCTCCTGGGCGCCCTCCCCCGCGACTGAAAAAGGCCTCTGGCCCGCACGGCCCCAGAGCGGGGTAACGGGGCCGTGCGGGCCAGAGACCTGTCTCAATCAGGAACCTCAGTCGACGTTCGCTCTGCTCTCCGCCTGTGCACCTCCGCCGTCTTCCGATGTGAACAAGCCCAACGCTAAGCCGCCCCCGCCCACCCCAGAACCCCCTTAAGCCTCACTTAGGGAACCGCTGAGCAAGCCTTATTCAGGCCCACCCGCGAATGCCGCCCACCTGCAACAACAGAGAAACCAGCCCGAGCAAACCACCCAACCCAGTCGCCCTCAGCCGAGCGATCTCGCCCTCGTTGGCTCCCACAACCAGCTCCCCGTCCCCTCCCGCCCAACAGGGACGAGGCCCAACCCACGGCCCTACAACCCACCGACCCCACACAGACCACCGCCCGAACCGCAAGGTCATAGCCACCGGCGCCGGCAAGGCCGCCCCTGCGCCATCGACCTCTGAGAGAAGCTGGCGCGTGGCTGCGCTCGCCCTCGTTGGCTCGTCCGAACTCCCCATGCCCCTTACTCGCACCACAACAACCCACGCCAAACGGCAGAGGCGCGTCACTAATCGGGTGGTGAACCGTTCGCCTAGTCGTAGGCGCGGACGAACTTCATCGGAACGCTAGGCCGCCCGTGTCCCAGGACTTGGAACGAGAGCACGATACGACCTTGCAACTCGATCTCGATGAACAAGGTCGAGGCCGGGTCCGCAGGATCCGAACGCACCTTGTACCCCGTGCCGATGCCGGTGGTATCCCTAGCCTGATCGATTGCTTCGTAGAGGAGATCAGGATCGGTCCCCGGGCCGTACACCTTCTGCAGAGGCTCCCTCGGTGCAGTGCGCAATGCCTCTGCGATCAGGGGGACCAGTTCCTCGTTATCGACAGTGTTCGTCATTGTGGGCTCCCTTCCGAGACGTTCAGAGCCCCTGAACCTTACGCCTTCGGGCCGGCGAATCCCCGGGGCTTTCTGCGCTCTCGGCAAAGCGGAACCACGTCCCCGGGGACGGCGCCGTAGGATTCGTTCTCGCGCCTTGCGGTGAGCGAGGCTTATTCGGGCGCCGTCTTGGGAGGCAGGCGGTCGTCTGCGGAGATGGGATGGTCGTTGGGCGCGTTGGGAGGGAGATTTGTGGTTGAGGGTGGTGGGGTTTGGGATCCGTTTGGGACGCTTCGGCGGGTGCTTTGGGTTGGTGGTGGGCAATGGGCTGGGAAAACTACTGTGGCCAGGTTGCTGGCCGTTCGGTATGGGCTGACTGCTTATCAGTACGACTACCACGATGCTCGGGGGCACGATGATCGGCGGGTCGCGCGGCGGGTCAGGCTTGGACAGTCGCCCGAGGCGCCGGATCCCGATGTCACGTGGGTGAACACCACTCCGCAGGAGATGGCTGCTGAGACGCTCGCCGGGTTTCCCGTTCGTTTTGAATGGGCCTTGGACGATTTGCGCGCGCTGGTTTCCGGGCGTCCCATCGTCGCCGAAGGCTGGGGGCTGCGGCCTGAGTTGGTCGCGCCGATCGTCGAGTCGCCTCGACAGATGGTCGTCATGGTGCCCACCGAGGCGTTCCGCGAACGGCAATTGCGCGAGCTGCCCCGGACCGCGGGCGTCGGGCACGGCGTCAGCGACCCTGACCGGGCGCAGCGGAATCGGCTCGGGCGGGATCGTCTTGTGGCCGACGACGCCGTCCGGTCCGCTCGGCGCCTCGGTGTCCGCGTCATCGAAGTCGACGGCACGCGCGACGCTGAGGCCGTTGCCGACATCGTCGCCGACCACTTCCGCCCCTACCTGCCGCCCTTGGAAGGACCCTGGCGCTGAACTGGTGCTGTCACTTTGGGGTCGTCATCTGTCACTCTGAGTAGCGTCCGCGTGTCGGTTCGTACGGAGGAGAACGGATGCATGTAGGGATCAAGTTCGGTGTGGGGCTGGCCGGGGTCGCGCTTGCGGGGACGGCGCTGGGTACCGGCGGGGCCGCGGGTGCCGGCGAGCAGCCGCCGCCGCGGCCGGCGCAGCAGGGCGGCCAGGCGAAGCCGCCGCGCGACGCGGAGGAAGGGCACGGGCCGGGCGGCATCAAGGTCGGGGCCAAGGGCGCCGCGAAGGCGATGCACCGGCTCATGGTGCGGGACGAGCTGCGGCAGCGGTGGTGCCACGGCCGCGTCCTGCCGTCGGGCGGGCTGAACCTGCGGGAGGGGCCCGGGCTGCGGTACCGGGTCGTCCGCGTCCTCAAGCACGGCAGCCAGGTCACCACGGACTGGGACACCGTCCAGCGCAGGGACGGGTACCTGTGGGTGCGGCTCCCGGACAAGTTCTGGATCGCCGACTACAAGACCGGCGACGGGAACGGCAAGTGGTACATCAAGTACTCCGACTGCCACTGACGCGGCGGCGGGGGCCGGTGCTCCGGGCGGGCGCCGGCCTCCGCGCTGGTACGGTCCAGCGATGAAGGATGTGCCGTTCCTCGGCGATGAGAAGGAAAGCCTGCTGGCGAGCCTCGACCGGCACCGGGACGTGGTGCCGTGGAAGCTCGAGGGGCTCGACGACGAGCAGGTGCGGCGGCGGGTGACGCCGTCCGGGACGAGCCTGCTGGGGCTGACGAAGCACCTGGCGGCGATGGAGTACTTCTGGTTCTGCCACACGTTCGGGCGGGAGACCGAGCCCCTGCCGCTGGCCGACGACGATCCCGAGATGGACCTGCGGGTCGAGGCGGACGAGACCACCGGGGGGATCGTCGCGTTCTACGAGCGGGCGCGGGCCGGGGCCGACGCGGTGATCGGCGAGCTGGACCTCGATGCGACGGGCACGGCGTGGTTCGGGCCGACGGTGTCGCTGCGCTGGGTGCTGATCCACATGATCGAGGAGACCGCGCGGCACGCCGGGCACATGGACGTCGTCCGGGAGCTGATCGACGGCGCGACGGGCGACCACGTGCGGGACTGATCAGGTGCGGGAGTGGCGGCGGCGGACGAGGCGGCGGGAGCGGCGGGCCGGGGGCAGCCACTTGGTGCGGAACCACATCTGCACCTGCGCGCCGCCGAGGACGCTGCGGTGGATGCGCAGGTAGCCGCCCGTCGACTCGGCGGCGCGGCGCGCGATGTCGAGGCCGAGGCCGGTGGAGCCGCCGCCGCTGCTGCCGCGTTTGAGGGCGGCGTCCGGGTCGGCGATGCCGGGGCCGCCGTCGGCGACGAGGATGCCGGTGACACCCTGCCCCTGGTGGAGGGTGACGACGAAGCCGGTGCCCTCGGCGGTGTGCCGGAAGACGTTGCCGAGCAGCGCGTCCACGGCGGCGGCGAGCTCGGTGCCGGGCAGCGGCAGCGGCGCCGGGCCCTCGGCGCCGATCAGCTCGCAGGAGCGGCCCTCGTCCTCGGCGAGCACGGACCAGAACCCGACGCGGTCGCGCAGCACCTTGGACGCGTCGCAGCTGCCGCGCCCGGTCGGGCGGCGGACGGTCCGGATGATCTGGTCGACCTCGCGTTCGAGGCGGTCGACGGCGTCGCGGGTCTGGTCGGGGACGGGTCCCTTCCCGAGCGCCTCGGCGTTGAGGCGCAGCGCAGCGAGGGGGGTGCGCAGCCGGTGCGACAGGTCAGCGGCCATCTCCCGTTCCGCGGACAGCAGCTGGACGACGTGGTCGGCCATCGCGTTGAACGCCAGGCCGGCCTCGATCAGCTCCGGCGGCCCGTCCGGCTCGATCCGGACCGACATCTCGCCGTCGCCGAACGCGGCGGCGGCCTCGGCGAGCCGGCGGGTGGAGCGGATCATCCGGTTGCCGAGCCGGTCGGCGACGGCGACGGACCCGGCGACGAGCGCGGCGGCGACGGCGGTCATCACCAGCCACGCCTTCCACACCCCGCGGGTGAGGTCGCCGTCGGGCAGGAACACCTCGACGACGGCGGTGCGGCCGGCGTCCAGCGACACCGGCTGCAGCAGCGCGTACCCGCCGGAGACGCGCGCGGTGTAGGAGCGGCCGCGGCGGCCCGCCTCCATGAGCTGCTCGGCGTGCGCCGCCGGTTCGCCGGGTTTGCGCTTGGGGACGAGCGTGCCGTCCGGCATGTGCACGGTCATGCGCCCGGCGGCGCCGGCCTGAGTGCTGGCGACGGCGCGTTCGAGGGCGGCCGGGTCCTCGGTGACGACGAGCACGGGACCGAGCGCGCTGGCCTGCCGTTCGGCGGTCGTCAGGGCGCGGTCGCGGGCGATCTCCCGGACGGTCAGGGCGAGCGGGATGAGGAAGGCCAGCGCGACCATCGAGGTGACCGCGAGCGACACCAGGACCAGCGTGCGTCTCATCGCGCGGCCCGTTCCTCGTGCGGGGGCGTCGTGCCCGGGTCACGGCTCATGCGCGGGGGCCGGGCTCGGCCAGCCTGACTCCGACGCCCCGGACCGTGTGCAGGTAGCGGGGTTCCGCCGCGGTCTCGCCGAGTTTGCGGCGCAGCCAGGACAGGTGGACGTCGATGGTCTGGTCGTCGCCGTAGGCCTGCCGCCACACCTCGGCGAGCAGTTCGCGGCGGGCGACGACGCGGCCGGGCCGGGCGGCGAGGTAGGCGAGCAGGTCGAACTCGCGGCGGGTCAGCTCGAGCGGCGCGCCGTCCAGGCGGGCCTCGCGGCGGTCGAGGTCGATGTGCAGGCCGCCGACGCTGATCTCGGCGGACGGCCCGGACCGCGCGGAGCGGCGCAGCACCGCGGCGAGCCGGGCGCTGAGGTGCTCGGCGGAGAACGGCTTGATGAGGTAGTCGTCGGCGCCGGCGTTGAGCAGCCGGACGATCTCAGGCTCGTCGTCGCGTGCGGTGGCGATGATGACCGGGACGTCGGACACGCCGCGCAGCATCTTCAGCACCTCGGCGCCGTCGAGGTCGGGCAGCCCGAGGTCGAGGATGACCACGTCCGGCGGCGACTGGGTGACCTCGCGGAGCGCGTCCATCGCGGTGCCGACGCTGCGCACGACGTGCGAGCGCGCGCTCAGTTCGCGGATCAAGGCGGTACGGACGTTCGCGTCGTCCTCGACAACCAGAACACTCGCCATGCCGGAACCGTATGCCACCATGTGTCGATGCGTCGGGCGATGTCGTATGTTGCCCCGTGGGCGGTCGCGACCGCGGTGGCGGTGGCACTGTCCTGGCTCGGGGTGCGCGGCGTCGTGCGCGGCGCGGTGTCGGAGCGGTCGGCTCCGCCGCCGATCGCGGGCCCGGTCATCCACGGCAGCCCGTCCACGCTGCCGGGGCCGCCGACGAGCGTCGGGTCGCCGACGTCGGCGCCGCGTCCGGCGGCGGGCGAGGACCAGGGCCCGACGCCCAGCAGATCGCCGTCGCCGTCGCCGTCCGGGAAGCCGTCCAAGCAGAAGCCGACCGGGAACGTGCGCAGTTTCGCGACGCGCGGCGGGCAGGCGGCGCTGGCGTTCACCGGCGGGCGCGTGAAGCTGGTGTCGGCGACGCCGAACCCGGGGTACGAGACGCGCGTGACGGAGGCGGACGGCTGGCTGCGCGTCGACTTCCTCACCGACAAGCACACGTCGTCGATCGTGGCGACCTGGTACCAGCATCCGCCGTCGGTCAAGGTCTACGAGTACTGACCCGCGGCGACCGGGTCGGGGGACGCGCGCGACGGGACGGCGGGACGGCACGGGGGCGCGCGGCGGGACGGCGCGGAGGCGCGGGGGCGCGCGCGGAAAGGCGGGCGGCCCGTGCGCCCGGCCGCCCGCCCTTGGCCCGCTGCCGCTACTGCTGGCTCTTCTTGAGCATGAGGTAGCCGGAGATGATGCGGTAGCCGCCGTAGAGCATGGGGCCCCAGGCGACGACGTAGACGCCGCCGCTCGGCCCGGAGGCGTTGCTGTAGGTGATGAGCGTGATGAGCAGGCCGGCGAGGAACCACACGGCGCCGAAGCCGATGCCGCGCTTGCCCTTGGTGTCCCAGATGCGCCGCTGCTCGTCGCTGACCTGCTGGTAGTGCGGCGTCTGCGCCGCGGGCCGCTGGTAGTGCGGAACCTGCTGGTCCTGCGGCGCCTGCTGCTGGGGCGGCGGCTGCTGGTAGTGCGGGGCCTGTTGCGGGGGCTGCTGGTACTGCGGGGGCTGCTGGTAGTGAGGCGCGGGTTGCGGCTCCGTCATGTGCTCTCCCTCAGGTGACCGGGCGGCCGCGCGAGCCGGCCTCGGCGATGATGCGGTCGATGAAGGCGTCCCGGCCGCCGGTCAGCAGCAGCGGGACGGGGATGGTCGTGCCGTCGCGGCCCTCGACCTTGTAGCCGGCGACCTTGCCCTCGTCGCCCTGCTTGCGCTTGTAGACGGCCTTAACCGCGGCGAGCTCGCCCCAGGCGATCACCAGCGGGCCGCTGCGGCGCCGGGCGACCAGCCCGCCCTCGAACAGGTACGTCGCGCGGGAGCCGACGGTCAGGCCGCGGATCGCGTAGACGATCCCCCAGATGAAGCCCATCAGCAGGACGAAGTGGATCGGGTACGCCAGCGAGTGGACCCAGGAGAACACGTCCGTGGACCCGGGAATGAGCGACAGCAGCCACATGAGCAGGACGCACACCACGGCGGTCACGGCGCCGCCGACAATGGCCGTCGTCGCGGTCACCTCGCGCCGGACGTCGGAGAGTGCGCCGAACCCGTGCCGCGCGGCCGCGCCGGTCACGTCGTCGGGTGGGATCGTCGTAGTCGCCGCCCCGTCCATCATTCCTCCGATCGGTGACAGAGCCTCAGCGAGCACGATGGCGGATGGCGGTACACGTCCGGTACACGCGCGGGGACGCCCGGCCCCCGCCATCACTCAGACAGTATTGTCTGTTTGAGGTTCACGTCAACGCGGACCGGCCGCGCGGCGGTCTCGCGGCGGTCTCGCGGCGGGGCGGGCGTGGAGCGATCGTCAAGCGGTGTCCGCTCACCGTCAAAGCCCGCCGCGCCGTCTCCTGTTAGCTTTCCGGAGTGATCAACGGGGGAAATGCGAAATACGGCGGGCTCGGCGCGCCTCCATACGCGCGTCTGATCGTCTCGGCGCAGGTGAATCGCTTTCCGGGCACTGCCTGATTCGCCTTCCTCCCTGCGCGATCCATTCTCAATTTGACTCACCCCGCCAGAAGGATGTGCCCATGACTCGACGCAATCGGCGCCTGCGCGGCGCCGCGCTCGCCGCGGTCACGGCGGTGGCCGCCGGCACGGCGGGCCTGTCCGCCGTCCCCGCGCACGCCGCCCCCAAGGCGCCGGCCCGGCCGGGCGACTTCAACGGCGACGGCCACCGCGACCTGGCGCTCGGCAGCCCGCTCGGCACCGCGAACGGCGCCGCCATGGCAGGGTTCGTCACCGTCGTCTACGGGAGCGCGTCCGGGCCCGACTCCGCGCACCGGCAGGTCATCTCGCAGGAGAGCGCCGGTATCCCGGGCGGCTCGGAGGCGGGCGACGGGTTCGGCGCCTCCTTGGCCTCGGCCGACTTCGACCTCGACGGCTACGCCGACCTCGCCGTGGTCGCCGACGGCGAGGACTCCAACGGAGCGTGGGAGGGCGGCGGCATCACCGTCATCTATGGCGGTGCGAGCGGCCTGTCGTCCAGGGCCGTGCGGTTCGGGACCACCGACGGCAGCGGCGACGCCCACGGCGCGGTCACCGTCAGCGCGGCCGACGTCACCGGGGACGGCAAGCCCGATCTGATCGCCGGGGGCCGCGGTTCCTTCACCCTCTACCGCGGTCTCGGCTCGGGCGAGGTGGCCGGCACGACGACCTCCGTCGGCCAGGGGGAGGGCGAAGGCGTTCACGTCGCCACCACCGCCGCCGACTTCACCGGCGACGGTCACGCCGATCTGGCGTACGCCTACATCTGGGACGGCATCGACGGGGAGGATCCCTCGCTGCGGCTCAACGTCTACCAGGGCGCCGCGACCGGCCTCGCCGACACCCCGGCGTTCACCTCGACCGACACCGCGGTGCGGTCCCTGGCCGCCGGTGACGTCAACGGCGACGGCCGCGCCGACCTGGTCGCGGGCGTGGCGACCGACCACGACGGCGGGGAGGTTCGGGTGTATCCCGGCACCGCGTCCGGCGTCGGCGCCGCCACCGTCATCGACCAGGACACCGACGGCGTTCCGGGAACCAGCGAGTACGGCGACGTTTTCGGCGCGTCCGTGGCGACCGGCGACGTGAACGGCGACGGCCGCGCCGACATCGCGGTCGGCGCCCCCGAAAAGACCGTGGACGCCGTCGCCAAGGCGGGCGCGGTCACCGTCCTTTACGGCGGGCCGGGCGGAGTGACCGGTAATGGCGCCCAGCAGATCAGCGAGAACAGCGGGGATGTGACGGGCCACGCCGAACAGAACGACCTGTTCGGCTCCCAGGTGTCGCTCGCCGACCTCAACGGCGACGGCAAGGCCGACCTCACCGCCGGCGCGAGCGGCGAGAACGACGGCGGCGGCGCGCTGTACATGCTGAACGGCGGCGCGTCCGGCGTGTCCACCACCGCAGGCAAGACGTTCTACTCCAGCACGCTCGGAGTCCAGGGACGCGGCGCGAAGCTCGGCGGAGTCGTCCTGCCCTGACCCTCGCAAGCGGGCCGCGCGGCGCCTGCGCCCCAACCGCGCGGCCCGCACCCCGGTCGGCGATTCCTCGTCTCGGGCGGTGCAAGTCGCACTACCCCTGGGCCGAGTCACGCGCGGCCCCGAGCTTGCGGCGCCGATGGTCGCTCGGGGCCATGCCGTAGGCCGCCCGGAACGCGCGGGTGAAGGTGGCGTGGTCGTTGAATCCCCAGCGCGTCGCGATCCGCCGGATCGGCACCGCGTCCAGCGCCGGGTCCCCGAGATCGCGGCGCGCGCGTTCGAGACGGAGCCCGCGGATCCACGCGCCGACCGCCATGCCCTGCGACTGGAACAGCCGGTGCAGGTAGCTGACCGAGATGTGGTGCGCGGCGGCGATCGAGCGTGGCGACAGACCGGGATCGTGCAGGTGCCGCCACACGTACTCCTTGATGCCCGGCAGAAGCGCGCGCGGCGAGGAGTCGTCCGGCGGCCCGGCGTCCGCGTGGTGCGCGATCAGCGCGTTCAGAAGGTCGACCGTTATGCCGCCCAGCCGGGGGACGTCGGCCGGACGGTAGGTCCCGGCGTCCGTGGTCAGCCGGACGAGGAACTCGGTGAGCAGCGCCCCCACCCCCGACCTGCCGGAGAGCGGCACCGCGACGATCCGGTCGGCCCGCTCCGGATGCGACACCAGGGTGCGGGGCACCTGGGCGCGCACGAGCCTGGCCGGCCGCTCCCCCGCCGTGATCCGCACCCGCAGCGGACGGCCGCTGTCGTAGACCGCGAGGTCGCGTTCGTCCAGCTCGGCCCGGCGCCCGGCCTGGTCCACGACGATCCGGCCGCGCAACGGGAACACGACCGCGTACAGTTCCGGGTCGCACGCGCGGATGAGCGACGGAGGCCGCCGGACCTCGGCCTCCGAGCAGGTCAGTTCGACGACGTCCGCCGCCCCGAGATCGAGCGCCCGCACCGTCGCCTGGAAGGCCTGCGACCCGTCGCTCACGACTCGCATCGGGTGCGCGCTGGTGACCTGGAAGTCGTCGAAGGCGGCCAGCCGCCGATCGGGTGCGAACTCGTCGCTGCTGAAGACCGTCTGGATCATCGTTCCCCCAGGCAGAAGCGCACGCGGGGTCCACGGGCGGCGTGCCGGCCGCCCGCCACGAACCTTAAGGTACCGAGAGTCCCCTTGCAAGGGACTTATAGTCCCTTCAAGAGGCGCGTAATCTACGGCCTGGGCTCAGGAAAAGGTACTGACGAGTCTTCTGGAGGGCGGCCATGGAACCGGACGACGGCGCCGTGCGAGACCCGGCGCGCGGCGGCGACGACCGGACGAGGCGCCCGAGGCGCAGCGCGGCGGAGGTCCAGCAGGCCGTCCTGCAGGCCGCCGTCGACGAGCTGACCGACCGGGGGTACGACGGCTTCACGATGGACCGGGTCGCCGCCCGTGCCGGCACGAACAAGACGGCGATCTACCGGCGCTGGCCCAGCCGCACCTCGCTCGCCTTCGCCGCCTACCGGCAGCTGGTCGCGCGGCCGGAGAGCCCGCCCGACACCGGCGCGCTCCGCTCGGACGTCATCGCCCTCCTGCGGGCCGCCGCCGACCGGATGACCTCGCCGGCCGGAGCCGAGATCCTCCGCGGTCTGGTGACGGACGCGCGCCGCGACCCGGAGACGATGGCCGCCCTGCGCGAGGAACTCGCCCGCGGCGAGCCCGGCACCATGCTGACCGTCCTCGCGCGGGCCGTCGCCCGCGGGGAGGCGCGGCAGGAGTCCCTCGTCCCGCGCATCGCGACCCTGCCCGTCGCCCTGCTCCGCAACGAGCACCTGATGCACGGCCCGGAGCCGATCACGGACGCGACCATCGCCGAGATCGTCGACCTGGTGTTCCTCCCGCTCGTCCGGCCGCGCTGACCGGCGCCCCGCCGAACGGCCGGAAAGCGGTTTCCGGACGGGCCGCCCGGGGAATCCCCGTGGTCACGAACGGCAGGGACCGGCGGGGGCGGTCGGGAAGGGACGGCTCCCATGGCCCTTGATCCCGGGGACGCGGCGCGGGCCCGCGCGGCGGACGGCGGCGAGCGGCGGCGGCAGGTGCGGCTGGCCGCGGTGTCGAGCGTGATCGGCACCTCGATCGAGTGGTACGACTTCTTCCTCTACAACACCGCGGCGGCGATCGTCTTCAAGGACGTGTTCTTCCCCGCGTCGAGCGACTACGCGGGGACGCTGTCGGCGTTCGCGACGTACGCGGTCGGGTTCGCGGCGCGGCCCGTCGGCGCGGCGATCTTCGGGCACTGGGGCGACCGGCTCGGCCGCAAGGCGATGCTGATCGTCACGCTCGTGCTGATGGGGATCTCCAGCGCGCTCATCGGGGTGCTGCCGGGGACGGACTCGATCGGCGCGGCGGCGCCGGTGCTGCTGGTGGTGCTGCGCGTCCTGCAGGGCATCGCGGTCGGCGGCGAGTGGAGCGGCTCGGTGCTGCTGTCGATGGAGTGGGGCGACCGGCGGCGGACCGGGCTGATGGCGAGCCTGCCGCAGATCGGGGTGCCGATCGGGCTGATCCTCGGCACCGGGATGATGACGGCCATCGCGCTGTCGGCGGACAAGGCGTTCAGCGACTGGGCGTGGCGGGTTCCGTTCCTGTTCAGCCTGGTGCTCGTCGCGGTCGGGCTGTTCGTGCGGGTCCGGGTGATGGAGACGCCGCTGTTCGCCGAGGTGGTGGAGAAGCGGGAGGTCGCGCGGGTGCCGGTCGCCGAGGTCGTCCGGCGGCACCCGAAGGAGATCGTGCTGAGCGCGCTGCTGCGGTGCTCGGAGCAGATGCCGTTCTACATCTTCACCTCGTTCGCCCTGACGTACATCCACAAGGACCTCGGGATGCGGCAGGGACTGGCGCTCAGCGCGGTGACGGCGGCGGCGGTGCTGGAGCTGTTCACGATCCCGGCGGCGGGGCACCTCGGCGACCGGATCGGCGGGCGGCGCGTCTACGCGGTCGGGTCGCTGCTCATCGCGGTCATCGCGTTCCCGTACTTCGGACTGATCAACACCAAGGCGGCGGCGCTGGTGGTCATCGCGGTGGTGGTGGCGCAGATCCCGCACGCGGTGCAGTACGGGCCGCAGGCGTCGCTGATCGCCGAGAGCTTCCCGACCCGGCTGCGGTACGGCGGGGCGGGCATCGGCTACCAGCTCGCGTCGGTGATCGCGGGCGGGCCCGCGCCGCTGCTCGCGACGTGGCTGCTGCACGACTACGGCTGGTGGGCGATCGCGGTCGCGATGATCGTGTCGTCGGTGCTGACGCTGGGCGCGCTCGCGCTGCTGCCCGACCCGGCCCGGGCGCGGGCCGTCCGGGAGGCGGGCGCGCCCGCTTGACCGGCCCGCCCGACCGGCCCGGGCGCGGTCAGCGCTCGTGGACCAGGAAGTGCTGCGGCGTGACGAACATCGCGGTGGCCTCGACGGTGACGCGGCCGTCGGGGCCCGCGATCGTCCCGGACGCGTAGATCTTGCGGCCCTCGACGCGGCTCGCCTTGGCCTCGACCGTCAGCGGCACGCCGAGCGGCGTCGGCCGCCGGTAGCGCAGTTCGAGGGTCGCGGTCATCCCGCCGACGCCCGTCTGCGCGGCGGCCATGCCGAGCGCCTGGTCGAGGACCATCGCCGACATCCCGCCGTGCACGTAGGACGGCGGCCCCTCGTAGACGTCGCTGAGGGTGAACTCGGCGCGGACGATGCCGTCCGCGGTGACGTCGAGGTCGACGGGCGGTGCGATCGGGTTGAGGACGCCGGTGACCGGGTTGCCGCCCTGCCGGTCCATGCGGTGCCCGTCGGTGACGAGGAACGGCGGAGCGTCCCGCCGCACGGCCCGGAGCCGCTCGGTCAGCGCGGCGATCTCGTCCGCGACGGCGCGCGCCTCGTCCGCGCCGACGCCGGTGAGGACGGCGGCCTCGGTCAGCTCGCGGACCCGGGCGGCGAGCCCGGCCAGCGGTGCCGCCTCGTCCTCGCCGAGCATGTGCCGTTCGGTCATCGCCCCGCTCATTCAGCCTCCTTGTGAGCCGAACGAGATTCTAAAATGCGCGCGGGGGTGCCTTGCGCGCCGGGTCCCGCCCAGCGGGCGGACCGGGCACCCGGATCAGCTCGGCCGGACGCTGCCGATGGTCTTCTCGACGTCGGCGGCCCGCGCGCCGTCGTCGGGCCGGTCGCCGTCCCTCATGGGCCGTGGCCGTAGCGCACTTTATGATTCACCCGACGAACCCCTGCAGCCGCGAAGGAATCCCCCGTGACCGAGCAGCCACCGCCCTACGGGGAGCCGTACGGGCAGCCGCCGGGTCCCCCTCCCGGAGGGCCGTACGACCCGCGCTGGGGTTACGGGCCGCCGGGCGTCCCGTACGGGCCGCAGTACCCGCCGCCGCGCAACGACGACACCACGTGGGCCATCTTCGCCTACGTCGGCACGCTCGTGATCTCGTTCCTCGCGCCGCTGATCATCTACCTGGTGAAGATGCGCGAGTCGCCGTTCATCCGCTTCCACGCGGCGCAGGCGCTGAACCTCCAGATCACGCTGCTGATCCACTTCCTGGCGGTGGGCGCGGTCTGCGTCCCGGCGACGATCGTCACCGAGAGCCCCTGGTTCCTGGTCCCGCTCGCCTTCCCGTACCTGGAGGCTCTCTTCGGGCAGTGGGTGTTCCTGATCCTGGGCGCGGTGAAGGCCGGCAAGGGCGAGATCTACCGGTTCCCGACCTTCTTCTGCTTCCGGATGGTCCGCTAGCAGCCGGGGACGCGGCCGCCGGTGCCGGGACGCGTCACAGGTAGGTGCGGGCGTACTCGTCCAGCACCGGCAGGACGGCGTCCCGGCCGCCCCCCGGGACCCGCAGCACGACCTCCTCGACGCCGATCGACGCGTAGTAGCCGAGCTTCTCCGCGCTCGGCACGGTCCCGAACGGGACGACCGGGACCATGTCGCGTCCCGCGTCCGCGCAGGCGCGGCGCAGGTCCGGGAGCGCCTCGCGGATGCCGGCGCCGCCGATCGGCATCCACCCGTCCCCGTACTCGGCGATGTGCGCGAACAGCGTCGGCCCGGGCGCGCCGCCGAGCAGCACGGGGACGCGGCCCACGGGCTTCGGCCACGACCAGCTCGGCTCGAAGCTCACGAACTCGCCCTTGAACGACGCCTCGTCCCGCGTCCACAGCTCGCGCATCGCCAGCACGTGCTCGCGCACGACGGCGCGCCGCCGCTTCCACGGGACGCCGTGGTCGGCGCCCTCCTCGGCGTTCCAGCCGTAGCCGACGCCGAGCGCGACCCGCCCGCCCGCGATCCGGTCGAGCGTCGCGACGGCCTTCGCGGTGACGATCGGCTCGCGCTGCGCGGGCAGCAGGATGCCGGTGCCGAGGGTGATCCGCTCCGTGACGGCCGCCGCCGCGGCGAGCGCCACGAATGGGTCGAGGGTGCGCGCGTACTCGGGCGCCAGGGCCGCGTCGCCGGTCGGCGGCGGCGTCTCCCGCGCCACCGGGATGTGGGTGTGCTCGGGGACGTACAGCGAGGCGAACCCGCGGTCCTCGGCCTCCCTGGCCAGCTCATGTGGCGGCATGGTCAGGTCGGTCGCGAACATGGTGATCCCCAACCGCATGCGGCGGCCCCTCTCCCTCGGTCCGCGCCACCCTACGGCCGGCCGGTGGAGCGTTCGCGGCGCCGTCCCGCCCGGCGGGATCGGAAATGCGTCAGGACTGCGGGAACGCGCAGATGGCCAGCGTCGCGTCGTCGTGGATCTTGCGGCGCGGCCACCGCCGGCCCTGCGGGTCGGAGCGCTCGGCCTCGCGCGTCCGCGCGACGACCGCGCCGGGCCCCTGCTCGGCCGCGAACCGCGCCAGGCCGTCCCAGCCCGTGGCGCCGAACGTGTCGGCGAGCCGGGTCGCCCCGTCCGTCAGCATCAGCACCCGGCGCAGCTCCCCCACCGGGACCGTCCCGGTGATGGCGGCCTCCGCCGCGCCCGGGTCCGCCGCCGCGTAGTAGGGGCCGCCGGTGATCTCCTCCACCTCGCCGGTGACGCGCTCCAGCAGGATCGTCGAGTCGGCCAGCACCAGGTAGTCCACCAGGTCGCCCCGGAGGCGCACCGCCAGCACCGTCGCCGCCGGAGTGGTCGGGACGGTCAGGTCGCAGCTCGCCCGGTGCGCGGCCGCCACGTCCGCGATGGCCCCGGCCAGCCGCGCCACCAGCGGGCGCCGGGCCGGGCGGTGCGCCCCCTCCGGCGGCGCGACGGGCGGCCCGGCCTGCGGCCCGAGGCCGTCCAGCATCCGCGCGAGCAGCCGCGTCCCGAGCGACCGCGCGTACCAGGCCGTCCCGTGCACGCACCCGAGGTCGGTGCCGAGCGGCAGCCCGCACCCGTCCAGCACCACCACGGCGCCCGGAGCCGCCGCCACGAAGTCCTCGTTGAGCCGCTCCGGGCTCCCCTGGTCCGTCACCCACGACACCCGCATCGAGCCGCCCTCCGCTCATCCCGGCATCCCATGATGGACGCGTCGCGCCCGCCCCGCGAGCCCTATGCCGCGCCGAGCCGGGCGACGGCGCGGACAGGGGCTCCGTCTGCGCCGGCGAGGGCGATCGGGAAGAGGGAGACCTCGATCGGGCGTCCCTCGGCCTGCGCGGCCACGAGCGGGCCGAGGCCGGTGAGGTTCTCGGCGATGACGGCGCCGGCGCCGCAGAGGACGCGGTGCGCGGCGAGCGAGAAGTCGTCCGAGCCCGGCGGCGGGGTGCGGTCGACGCTGAGGGCGTCGATGCCGACCGTCCGGACGCCCGCGGCGACGATCGCCTCGGCCGTCTCCGGCGACGGGTACGGATGGGCGAGGTAGTCGTCCGTGCCCCAGCGCGACGACCAGCCGGTCGCGATGAGCAGCACGGCGCCGGGTGCGAGGCCGTCCGGGAGCAGGTCCGGGCCGATGGGGGTGCGGGGAGGGAGGCCGCGCGCGTCCATCACGACGGCCGGGCCGGTGAAGCGGGCGAGGGGCAGCTCGTCGAGGCGGGGCAGCGCGTCGTCGATGTGGAACGGGGCGTCCACGTGGGTGCCGGTCTGCGACCCCATGTGCAGCCGCAGGACGTTCACGCCGGAGTCCTCGACCGTCAGCGCCGGGACGGCCGCCACCTCCGGGTCGCCCGGGTACACCGGCATTCCGGTGGTGATCGGGACGGACAGGTCGAGCAGCTCAGCGGCCATGCCGCCGATTATCCCGGGCCCGCGCGCACCCGGTAGCGTTGCGGCGTGTTGCCACATGTGACCGCCATCCGTTACGTGACGCCGCTGCGCGAGGGCGGGTCGCTGCCGGGCGTCGTCGAGGCCGACGACCTCGGCACCTACGTCATGAAGTTCCACGGCGCCGGGCAGGGCCGCAAGGCGCTGATCGCCGAGGTGATCGCGGGCGAGCTGGCGCGGCGGCTCGGCTTCCAGGTGCCCGACCAGGTGCTCATCGACCTCGACCCGGCGATCGGCCGGCATGAGCCGGACCCCGACGTGCAGGACCTGCTGAAGGCCAGCCCCGGCTGGAACCTCGGCGTCGACTTCCTGCCCGGCTCGCTCGGGTTCGACCCGCTCGGCTGGCGGCCGGACCGGCTGTTCGCGTCGCGGGTGCTGTGGCTGGACGCGTTCATCGGCAACGTCGACCGCAGCTGGCGCAATCCGAACATGCTGGTCTGGCACGGGGACGTGTGGCTGATCGACCACGGCGCGAGCCTCATCTTCCATCACGCGTGGGCGAACGCCGCGCGGCTGTTCGCGGGCCCCTACGACGTGGACGACCACGTGCTGACGCCGTTCGCGACGCGGCTGGAGGAGGCGGAGGCCGAGCTGGCGCCGAAGATCACCGAGGGGCTGCTGCGCGAGGTGACCGCGCTGGTACCCGACCGGTGGCTGGAGAACGAGCCCGGGTTCGCCGGCCCGCAGGAGCTGCGCGACGCGTACGTGGACATCCTGCTGCCGCGCGCCGGCAAGCCCCGCGACTGGCTGCCCGACCTGGACGTCAGCGCCCACCGGCCGGACACCGGGGCGCGGCGCGGCGAGAACCGTCCGGGCTGGCTGGGCGGTCCCTCGTGAGCGACGTCCCCACGAGCAACATCCGGGCGGCCGGGGAGCCCACGGTGTTCGAGTACGCGGCGCTGCGCGTCGTCCCCCGGGTCGAGCGCGGCGAGAGCATGAACGTGGGCGTGGTGGTGTACTGCCGGGCGCTGGACTACCTCGGCTGCCGCACCCACCTGGACGAGCCGCGGCTGCGCGCGCTCGACCCGTCGCTGGACCTGGACGGCGTGCGGTCGGCGCTGAAGGGCGTGGAGGCGATCTGCTGCGGCGGCGCGGGCGCCGGGCAGGCCGCGAAGGAGGCGCCGGGCGCGCGGTTCCGGTGGCTGACGGCGCCGCGCAGCACGATCGTCCAGCCGGGCCCGGTGCACGCCGGCCTCACCGGGGACCCCGCCGCCGAGCTCGACCGCCTCCTCGGCCTCCTCGTCACCTGAGCTAGGACCACTCCCAGCGGATGCCGTGGTAGCCGGCCGGCATGCCGAACTCGATGAAGTGGACGTTGTGGTAGCTGGACAGCCGCAGGTCGGCGGCGTCCTCCAGGGCGGTGTGGCCGTCGGGGCGCCACGTCCGGTAGCAGCGGGCGGGCAGCGCGGCGGGGTGGAAGCTCACCTCGATGAGGTACTCGTGCTGCGGCGTGCGGAACCCGCGGCCCTCCTCGGTGGCGGGCGGGCCGGACTCGCCGAACCCGAAGCCGTACTCCAGCAGGTACGTCTCGCCGCGGCCGAGCGCCCGGTCGAACAGCAGCTCGGCGGCGATCAGGCCGCTGGAGGCGTCCATCCGGACGCGGCCGAACCGGCAGCCGCGCGCGGTCCGCGACGCCGGCAGCACGCCGTGCGGATGGTGGTAGACGGCGATCCAGCGGTCGACGCCGCGCCGCTGCGCCTGGAACACCGCGCGGGTGCGGACCTCGCGCAGCTCCCGGTGGCGGCCGATGACGTGCTGGTCGTGCAGGCTGAGGCCGGTGAGCAGCCGCTCGCCGCCGTCGCCGATCTCGTCGAGCAGGTCCCGGACGCCGGGTTCGGGGCACAGCTCCTCGATCGGCGGCCACGGACCGGGCGGCCGCTCGGCGTTCGGCTTGAGCAGGGTGAGCAGGGAGTGCCGGGGCAGTTCGAGGATGACCTCCAGGCCGCGGACGGCGCGCAGCGACCCGGCACGTTCGGGACGGGTCCGGCCGCGCTGCCAGTAGCTCAGCGTGGACAGGCTGACGGCGACGCCCTGCGCCTCGAGCCGGCGGCGCAGCGCCTCGAGGCTGAGGCCGCGCGCCTGGATGGCGGCGTGCAGCGCCACGTTGAACGGCCCGTACCGCAGGACCTGGAGGAGGTCGTCCTCCGCCGCGACGCTCTGCACTGCTCGGCCTCCGGATCCGCTCCGGCCGGCCCCCGCTCCACGGCCTTGACTGGCGTGCTCACGACCTTCGGCCTCACTGTAAGGCGCCGCCGTCCCGAAGTCGACCGCCCGTTCCGTCACTCCCACTCCCACTCGACTCCGACGATGCCGTGCCGGACGGGCCCGACCGCGATGTTCGCGCTCCCCGACGTGCCGATCCACAGTTCGCCGAGGCGCCGCCGGGGGGCGCGCGGCCCGTCGGCGGTGAAGCCGTAGCAGCGGGCGGGCAGCCGGCCGGCGCCGAACTGGACGATCGCGACGTAGTCGTGCACCGGCCGGGAGAAGCGCCGGTCGTAGCCGTCCGGCGGCCCGCCGGGGTCCGGTCCGGACTCCCGGAGGTCGTACTCGATCACCGCCGTCTCCCCGGCCGTGAGCACGCGGTCGAAGACCAGCTCGAACGCCATCAGCCCGCCGCCTGCGCGGACCCGCCCGGGCCGGCAGTACCGGACGCCCGCCAGCTCCGCCGCCCCGTCGACCGGCCCCGCCTGGAGCGCGTCGCCCGCGCCGGCGTCCGTCCGGTGGACGCAGACGACGCGGTCGACGTCGTCGCCGGCCGCGCGCAGCACCGCGCGGACCGACAGCGTCCAGCGGGGGCCGTCCGCGTCCAGCCGGTAGACGTCGTGGACGCTGAGCCGTTCGAGCCGGTGGTCGCCGGACCGGTCGAGCTGCCCGACGAGGTCGGCGTACGTTCGCGGGTCGGGCCACAGCTCGCCCGCCGTGGCGGGCGGCGCGCCGGACGGTCCGCCCGCACGCGGCGCGACGGGGGCGCTGCCCGCTCCGTCCAGCGGGCCGGTCAGCGTGCCCGGCGGCACCTCGAGGACCTCTTCCAGGATCGCGACGGCGGCGCGGGAACGCGGACGGCTGCGGCCGCGCTGCCAGTGGCTCAGCGTGGCCACGCTGACGGGCAGCCCGCGCCGGCCGAGCCGGTGGCGGAGGCGCTCCAGGGTGAGCCCGCTCGCCTGGACGGCCTGCCGGAACGCCTCGGCGAACTCCACGGCGGGATCGTACCGGCCGATCGGCCATCGAGTCAGGCGTCCGTCGCAGATCCGGCACGCTCCGACAAGTCCGACGTCTCCGGAAATGTCGGCCGGCGGCTGGAAGTCGGCCGACGGCTAGAAGTCGGCCGGCGGTTAGAAGAGGATCGACATGAACGAGCCGTGCTCGGCGAAGCCGACCCGGCGGTAGGCGGCCCGCGCCCGCGTGTTGTAGTCGTTGACGTACAGCGACACCGTCGGCGCGATGCCGCGCAGCGCCTCCCGCACGACCGCGGACATGCCCGAGATCGACAGCCCCTGCCCGCGCAGGTCCGGCGGGACCCACACGCCCTGCACCTGGCAGGCGCGCGGGGTGACGGCGCCGACCTCCGCCTTGAACATCACCCGGCCGTCCTCGATGCGGGCGAACGCGCGGCCGTCGCGGATCAGCTCGGCGACCCGCGCCCGGTACAGCACGCCGCCGTCGCCGCTGTTCGGGGAGACCCCGACCTCCTCGGTGAACATCGCGACGCACGCGGGGTAGACGACGTCGAACTCCTCCATCCGCACCCGCCGGACCCCCGGGTCGGCCGGCACGTCCGGGACGGCGGAGGTCGCCATCACCGGCTGGGACGCGCGGACGGCCCGCGGCGGCCCCCAGTACGGCGCGAGGATCTCCCACAGGTCGCCGACCGCGTCGACCGGGCCGACGATCGACGAGCAGCGCCGGCCCTGCGCCTGCGCCCGCTCGGCGAACGCGCGGATCGCCTCCGGCCCGGCGGCGACCGGGATCAGGTTGGCGCCCGAGTAGCACAGCGCGGACAGCCGCCCGTCGCGCATGTAGCCCCACATCTGGGCGCCGAGGCGGCGGGGGTCGAGCCCGGCCGCGTGCACGCGGGAGCCCACGAACACGTTGGCCACCGGGTCGGCGTCGAGGATCGCGAGCGCCTCCGCGCGGTACCGGTCGTCGAGGACCCGGACCGGCAGCGACCCCAGCATGCGCACGGCTACCGGCTCCCGGACCCTGGCGCGGGCACGGCGGCGGCCGGCGCGGCGTACAGCACTGTCAGCACCACGCCGACAAGCCTATGACGTCCCCGGTCCTCGTACCTCCACCGGCTCCCCCACCGGCGGATTCACTTGTGCGTGGCGGCGTGGTGGGACCGTCTGGGCTTCTTGGCGGCGGCGGGCTGCGGCGGCGCCGGGGCCTTGCAGGTGGCGTCGGGGCCCGGCCGGTCCGCCGGCAGCGCGCCCTTGCCCAGGTAGGCGACGACGGTGCGGTCGACGCACCGGTCGCCCGACAGCGTCACCCCGTGGTTGCCGCCGCCGACCTGCACGAGCAGCCGGGACGTCGGGAACAGGCGGTGGGTCTCCAGCGCGCCCGGGTACGGGGTGGCGGCGTCCTCGGTGCCCTGCACCAGCAGCATCGGCGGGACCGGCGACCCGGCGCCCACCCTGGGCGGCCGCCCGCCGGGCGCGCCCCAGAACGCGCAGGGCGCGTTGTACCAGGTGTTGCTCCAGGTCTCGAACTTGTAGCCCTCGCGATAGAGGCGGACGCTGTCGGTGTGCCAGCGCTCCCAGGCGCGCGGCCAGGCGGCGTCGCGGCACTGGACGGCGTTGTAGACCGCGTAGTTGTTCTGGTCGAGCCAGGACGGCCGCTGCCACGCCTTGCGGAGCGGGCCCGGGTCGTGCCGGACGGCGTACGCCGACAGGGCCGCGGCGTGCGGGGCCCAGCCGTAGTCGCCGTAGCCGTCGGCGAGGAACGTGTCGTCGAGCTCGTCGGGGCCGATCTTGCCGTCGATCGGCTTTGCCTTGAGCCCGGCGCGGGCGCGGGCATAGGCCCCGGCGACCTGCCCCTCGCTCCTCCCGAGCCTGTAGATCGCGTGGTGCCGGGCCACCCAGGCGAAGTACGCCTTGATCCGCTTCTCGAACGCGACGTTCTGGTCGATGTTGTCGCCGTACCAGACGCCGCTGGGCTTGACGACGCTGTCGAGCACCATGCGGCGGACGCGGTCCGGGTAGGTCGTGGCGTACACGGCGCCGAGGTAGGTGCCGTACGAGTACCCGAAGTAGTTGATCTTCTGCTGGTGCAGCGCCCGGCGGATCGCGTCCATGTCGCGCACCCAGTCGGCCGTCCCCATGTGCGGCAGGACCGTCCGGTACCGCTTCGCGCAGTCGCGAGCGTAGGCGCGGGCCCGCTTCTTCCACGCCCGCTCGGCGGCGGCGTTCTCCGGGACGGTGTCGGGACGCGCGTGCCCCGGGTCCTGGTAGCTCCTGTCGCAGACCAGCGCGGGCCTGCTCGCGCCGACGCCGCGCGGGTCGAACCCGATCCAGTCGTAGGACGCGGCGACGCTCTTCGGCATCGCCGTGCGGAAGACGGCCGCGAGGTCGCGGCCGTGCGCGCCGGGCCCGCCCCGGTTGAGCAGCATGACGCCCTGGCTCTTCTTCGCGGTGTGCCGCGCGCGGGACAGCGCCAGGGTGATCTGCTCGCCGTTCGGGTGCGCGTAGTCCAGCGGGACGCGGAGCGCCGCGCACTGCAGGCCCTTGAGGTGGGTGCCCTCGACCGGGTCCTTGGCGGGGCAGGCGTGCCAGGCGAGCCCGGCGGGCCGGGGCGCGGGGTCGGGTCCGGGCCGTCCGGGGGCGGCGCTCGCGGGGGCCGCGGCGGTGCCGGCGACGGCGAGCGTGACGGCGGCGGCCGTCCCGGCGGCGGCCCTTCTTCCAGCGTGGTTCAGCACCCCCGCTTTCTACCGGCGCGCCCGCGCGTGTCGCGGGAACCGCGGGGTTCGCGCGATTCCGTCCGAAAACGGATCTCGCGGCGCGCCCGTCCGGCGAGGGACGGGCGCGCCGCGAGCGTCACGCGGTGGACCGGGGCGTTACGGACGGCCGATCGGCAGGTCCTTGCCCGCGACGGCGCCGGCGGCCTTGGCCGTCATCGCCGTCGGGTTCGGGTCGTTCAGCGCCGGGACGGCCTGGCAGTAGGCGTCCGCGCCCTTGCTGCTCTTCGGCAGGGCGCCGCTGTCCAGATAGGCGGCGACCTTGTCGTCCAGGCACGCGTTGCCGTTCAGCGTGTTGGCGTGGGTCTTGCCGCCGACCTCCAGGACGAGCCGCGAGGACGGGAACACCTTGTGCATGTTGTAGCCGCCGGCGACCGGGGTCGCGGCGTCCTGCGACGACTGGACGAGCAGCATGCCGGGCAGGCTCTTGCTCGCCTTCAGCTTCAGCGCGGGACCGCCCTGGAACGGCCAGTACGCGATGGGCGCGTTGAACCAGACGTTGCTCCAGGTGTTGAAGCGGTAGCCCTCCTTGTAGAGCTTGGCCGCGTCGTTGTGCCACTTGTTCCAGTTCCGCGGCCACTTGGCGTCGGCCGCCTGGACGGCGTTGTAGACGGCGAAGTCGTTGTCCTCGCCGCCGGTGTTCAGCCAGTCGAGCAGGCCGGAGGCGTCCTTCTTGTTCACCCAGTCCGACAGGGCCTGCGCGAACGGGATGTAGTAGCCGGTGTTGTAGCCGGCGGTCAGGACGATGTCGTCCAGCTCGTCGGGGCCGATCTTGCCGCCGATCGGGGACTTCTTCGCGGCGGCGCGGACGGCGTAGTACTCCGCCTCGACGGCCTTCTCGGTCTTGCCGAGGTGGTAGAGCGAGTCGTACTTGCCGGTCCACGCCCACCAGGACTTCATGTTCCGCTCGAACGCCTTGTCCTGCTCGAGCTGGGCGTCGTACCAGACCGTCTTCGGGTTGACGTTGCCGTCGAGCACCATGTGCTTCACGCGGTTCGGGAACAGCGTGGCGTAGGTGGCGCCGAAGTAGGTGCCGTAGGAGAAGCCGTACCAGCTGATCTTCTGCTGGCCGAGCGCGGCGCGGATCGTGTCGACGTCGCGGGCGGCGTCGGTGGTGCGCATGTGCGGCAGCATCCAGCCGAACTTGCGCTGGCAGTCCTGCGCGTACTTCTTGGCCTTGGCCTTCCAGACGGCCTCGTCCTTCGCGGAGTGCGGGACGTAGTCGGGCCGGACCGGGTTGTACCAGGTCTTGTCGCACGTCAGCGCGGGCTGGCTGGATCCGACGCCGCGGGGGTCGAAGCCGATGATGTCGTACTTGGCGGCGGTGGCGGCATGGCCGACGCCGCCCATCCAGCGGGCCAGCGCGGGCGCGTACTCGATGCCGGTGCCGCCCGGGCCGCCCGGGTTGACGAACAGGACGCCCTGGTAATTCTTGTCGTCGGTGTGCTTGTAGCGCGACACCGCGATCGAGATCTTCCGGCCGTTCGGCTTGGCGTAGTCGAGCGGCACCTGGACCTGGGCGCACTCGGCCTTGTTCATCGGGTCATCGGGGCCGCTGACCTCGCACTTGCCCCAGTTGATCCCGCTCGCCGCGACCAGGCCCGCCGGGGACGGGCCGGTGGCGGCGTTCGCGGAGACGGCGGCGACGGTGCCGCCGGCCGCCACGGCCGCGGCGGCCGTGACGATGACGATCCTCTTCACTTGACCCCCTCAGATCGGCGGCTCCGGAGCCCCGGTCGGACTCGGAGGGGGGAGCGGCGCCGATGCATGCGGATGCGTGATTGCGTGGAGATTGTGGCGGTTCTGGGTGATATGGCGGGAGAGTCACTCGTGACCAGATGCGAAATCGTGACAAGATCCACCAATGTTCGTGATGTCGGCGCGTGCGTGCCGCGCCGGCGGAGCCCCGGCATGCGAAAAGGGCCCCGGGGATCGCTCCCCGAGGCCCTCCTCGGCCGTTCCGCGGGCCGGCGCGGGCTCACCGCCCGGTCAGCCGTTCACGGTTCTCAGCGGATGACGTCGTCGCTCAGCCGCGCCGCCTTCGTCACCGTCGTGGACAGCGACTTGGCCTTGGCGGACGTCTGCGCCGGCGGCACCGGGTCGCCGAGCTGCGGGACGTGCGTGATGGACTGCCCCGGACGCTCCCCGGTCAGGAAGTACCGGTCGAAGATGGCGTCCACGGCCGCCGAACCGCGGTGCACGATGCAGTGCGTGCGGTCGCCGTCCTGGATCACCAGCTGCGAGCCCTTGAGCCGGCGGTGCATGTCGAGCGCGCCGGCGAGCGGCGTCGCCGCGTCCTCGCTGCCCTCGAACTGCAGGATGTTGCGCGGCAGCTCGCGGTTGCGCCCGACGTTCACCGGCGTGCCGGCCTTGGCGGGCCAGGTCAGGCACGGCGCGTTGAACCACACGTTGCCCCAGGTGAGGAACGGGTGCTTCTTGTTGATGCGGACGTTGTCGCGCTCCCACTTCGCCCAGCTCGTCGGCCACTGGACGTCGGTGCACTGCACGGCGTTGTAGACGGCGAACTCGTTGTCGTCCGCGCCGCCGGTCGTCTGCGCGCCGAAGGTGCCGACGAACGTCTCGGCGTCACCGGCCTTGTAGGCCGCCAGGCCCACCGCGTAGCCGTTCCACAGGGACTGGCTGCGGCGGTACGCGGCGTTCTGGATGACGTCGGTCAGCTCGTCCGGGCCGACGGCGAACTTCTGGCCGCTGCTCGGGTCGGTGTAGTACACCGGCTTGGTCTTGAGCGTGGCGCGCAGCTTGTAGAAGAACGACCGCACGGCCGTCTGCGTCGAGCCCAGGTGGTAGACGGAGTCGTACTTGGCGATCCACCCGAAGTAGTAGTCCATGTTCTTGTCGAACTGGACGTCCTGGTTCAGGTTGGCGTCGTACCACACGTCCGACGGGCCGACGTTGCCGTCCAGCACCATCCGGCCCACGGTCTTCGGGAACATCGTCGCGTAGACGGAGCCGAGGTAGGTGCCGTACGAGGCGCCGTAGTAGTCCAGCTTCTTGTCGCTCAGCGCCTTGCGGATCGACTCCATGTCGCGGACGGAGTCGGTCGTCTTGATGTGGTTCAGCAGGCCGATCTTGTCGGCCTTCTTGCACGCGTCCGTGTACGCCTTGGACTTCTTCAGCCACACGGAGACCGAGGCGCGGTCGCCGGTGCCGTAGTCGGGGCGGGGGGCGTTGGTGTAGTTCGGGTCGCAGCTGAGCGAGGGGACGCTCATCCCGACGCCGCGCGGGTCGAACCCGATGACGTTGTAGGCGTCCTTCAGCGCCGCGGAGTTCTGCGCGAACACCCGCGGGCCGAACAGCGCGCCGCCGCCGCCCGGGCCCCCCGGGTTCACCACCATGTCGCCCTTGGCGGCACCCGACCCGGTGTGCGGGGTACGGGTCAGCTGCAGCGTGATCTTCGTGCCGCTCGGCTTGGCGTAGTCCAGCGGCACCTGCAGCTCGCCGCACTGCACGATCTTGGAGACCGGGTACAGCCCGTCGTACAGGTCGTGGACCTGCTGGACGAAGTCCGCGGGGCAGGCGTGCCACTTGACCGCGGCGGGGTCGAACCCCGAGGCCGCGGAGGGGCCCGCGGCCTGTGCGCTCGCGGTGCCGAGCCCGGTCAGCCCGAGCCCGGCCACCGCGGCCACGACGACAGTCCTCTTCACATATCCCCCTAACCTGTCGACTCGGATGAGTCAGACATTTGGGTAAACAAGTGAAGATTGTTGCCCTCCGGACAAGTCCGACGACAGAGCTTGTCGTGACCAGATGCAGAATCGTGACAAGATCCACGGAACTTTGTGATATGCCCGAACGTTCGGGTTCCGGGCCTGCTGACGGGCGGCCGCCCGGGGGCCGCCCAGGGCCCGTCCGGCGGCGCTCGTCCGGGGGCGCGCGGCCGCACCGGCGGCCACCGGCCACAACACACGAAAAAGGGCCCCCGGGCTCATCACCCGAGGACCCTTCCTGGGTCCGTCCCCGACCGCCTACGCGGCCGCGGCCGTCACATCACCGAACCGGCTCGCACACGCGGTGCGCCGTGCGGAGTCCGGCGTCAGCTCACCACCACCTGCGCGCCCGGGCCGGACACCGACCCGTCCTCGCCGACCTCGATGCCCATGTCGTCGGCGATGCGCATGGCCTCCTCGATCAGCGTCTCCACGATCTGCGACTCCGGCACCGTCTTGATGACCTCGCCCTTGACGAAGATCTGGCCCTTGCCGTTGCCGGACGCGACGCCGAGGTCGGCCTCCCGCGCCTCGCCGGGCCCGTTCACCACGCAGCCCATCACCGCGACGCGCAGCGGCACCGGGAAGTCCTTCAGGCCCGCGGTGACCTGCTCGGCGAGCGTGTAGACGTCCACCTGCGCGCGCCCGCACGACGGGCACGACACGATCTCCAGGCCGCGCTCGCGCAGCCCGAGCGACTCCAGGATCGCCGTGCCGACCTTGACCTCCTCGACCGGAGGCGCCGACAGCGACACCCGGATCGTGTCGCCGATCCCCTCGCTCAGCAGCGCGCCGAACGCCACCGCCGACTTCACCGTGCCCTGGAACGCCGGCCCGGCCTCGGTCACGCCGAGGTGCAGCGGGTACTCGCACGCGGCGGCGAGCTTGCGGTACGCCTGGATCATCACGACCGGGTCGTTGTGCTTCACCGAGATCTTGATGTCCCGGAAGCCGTGCTCCTCGAACAGCGAGCACTCCCACAGCGCCGACTCGACCAGCGCGTCCGGGGTGGCCTTGCCGTGCTTCTCCAGCAGCCGCTTGTCCAGCGAGCCGGCGTTGACGCCGATCCGGATCGGCACGCCCGCGTCCTGCGCGGCGCGCGCGATCTCGCCGACCTTGTCGTCGAACTTCTTGATGTTGCCGGGGTTGACCCGGACCGCCGCGCAGCCCGCGTCGATCGCCGCGAACACGTACTTGGGCTGGAAGTGGATGTCGGCGATGACCGGGATCGGGGACTTCTTGGCGATCGCCGGCAGTGCCTCGGCGTCGTCCTGCGACGGGACCGCCACCCGGACGATCTGGCAGCCGGACGCGGTCAGCTCCGCGATCTGCTGCAGCGTCGCGTTGACGTCGGCGGTGAGGGTCGTGGTCATGGACTGCACCGACACGGGCGCGTCGCCGCCGACCGGCACGTTCCCGACCATGATCTGGCGCGACCTGCGCCGCGCCGCGACCAGGCCCCGCGCCCCCTGTCCGTCGCCCTCGCCGCGGACCGTCGGAATACCCAGTGAAACGCTCATCCCTCTCCTCTGACTCGCTTTGCCCAGCCTAGGCGCCCCGCATGGATGAGGTGACGGCGACCGGCATGGAATAGTGTGACCGCTCGGCTACGTGCGGTAAACCTTCTCGCTCATTGCGGCATCTGGAGCGGGTTGACCAGGTCCGCGAGGATCAGCAGCACCCCGAGCCCCACGAGCACCAGAACGGCCAGATATGTCAAGGGCATGAGCTTGGTCATATCCACGGTGCCCGGATCCGGACGTCCCCTGATGCCGTTGAAGCGCACCCGCAACCGCTCGTAGGCGACGACCGCGAGGTGCCCGCCGTCCAGCGGCAGCAGCGGGACGACGTTGAGCGCTCCTAAGAAGATGTTCACCGAGACGACCAGCGACAGATACAGAGCGATCTTGTCGCGGACGGTGCTGTGCGAGGAGAAGATCTGCCCCGACACCTCCGTCGCGCCGACCACGCTGCCGACCTGGCCGCCGGGCGAGCTCTGCCGCTCGGGGGTGAACAGCTTCGGGATCGCCGACGGCAGGTCCACCACGATCTGGCCCATGCTCTGCACGGTCCGGCCGATGGCGCGGCCCGCGAACACCGCCGCGTTCAGCGGGCCCGTCCGCTCGTAGCCGGAGCCGACGACCCGCGCGGACAGGCCGACGAACGGCTCCCCGCCGACGTCCGCCAGCCGCATCCGCAGCGTCACCGGCCGCCGGACGCCCGCGCGCTGCACGACGACCGGCACCGTCTGCCCCGGCTTCGCCTTGTCGATGGCGTCGCGCAGCTCGTCCCAGTCCGCCACGCTCGTGCCGTTGAAGGTGAGCACGCGGTCGCCCGCGCGCAGGCCCGCGGCCTTCGCCGGCGACTCCGGGCGGCCGCCGCCGCAGCCGTCCTGCAACCGGGCCGGCACGCAGGAGCTGACCTGGTCCACGGTCGTCGTCACGGTGCCGGGCTCCCGGACGCCCACCGTCATCGCCATCGCCATCAGCAGCACGAACGCGAACACGAAGTTCACCACGACGCCCGCGGCGATGACGATCGCGCGCCGTCCCGCGGGCTGCCGGTAGAACGCGCGCGGCCGGTCGGCCTCGTCGACCTCCTCCAGCGGCGTGTAGCCGATGATCTTGACGAAGCCGCCGAGCGGGATCGCCTTGACCCCGTACTCGGTCTCGCCGCGGGTGCGCGACCACAGCGTCGGCCCGAACCCGACGAAGTACTGCGTGGCCTTCATCCCGAACCGCTTGGCGGTCAGCAGGTGCCCGCCCTCGTGGAGCATCACCGACACCAGCAGCGCGATGACGAACGCCACCGCGCCCAAGGTGAAGGCCATCCGATCCCCCTTCCGGGTCCGGTCCCGCCCGGGGGATCCCCCCCGCGCCCGGCCGGCCCCGCGAGGCTCAGGCCGGGCCGGTCGCTTCCCTGGTCCGTGCGCGCGCCCAGGCGTCGGCGGCCAGCACATCGTCCAGCGTCAGCTCGCCCGGCGTCCCGGACCCGTGCTCCTCCATTACCCGCGTGATCGTGTCGACTATCCCCAGGAACGGCAGCCGTCCGGCGCGGAACGCCTCCACACATTCCTCGTTGGCCGCGTTGTAAACGGCGGGGACCGTCCCGCCCAGCTCGCCGGCGCGGCGCGCGAGCGCGACGGACGGGAACGCCTCGTCGTCGAGCGGGAAGAACTCCCAGGTGTGCGCCTTCGTCCAGTCGACGCAGGGTGCGGCGTCCGGGACGCGGTCCGGCCATTCGATGCCGAGCGCGATCGGCAGCCGCATGTCGGGCGGGCTCACCTGCGCCAGCGTCGACCCGTCGGTGAACTCCACCATCGAGTGCACCATCGACTGCGGGTGCACGACGACCTCGATCCGGTCCATCGGGATGTCGAACAGCAGGTGCGCCTCGATGACCTCAAGGCCCTTGTTGACGAGGGTCGCGGAGTTGATGGTGACGACCGGGCCCATGTCCCAGGTCGGGTGCTTCATCGCCTGCTCGGGCGTGACGTCGGTCAGCTCGGCGCGGGCCTTCCCGCGGAACGGGCCGCCGCTGGCGGTCACCACCAGCCGCCGTACCTCCTCCGCGCGGCCGCCGCGCAGGCACTGCGCGAGCGCCGAGTGCTCGGAGTCGACGGGGACGATCTGCCCCGGCCGCGCCCGCTCCTTCACCAGCGGCCCGCCGATGATGAGCGACTCCTTGTTGGCGAGCGCGAGCGTGCGGCCCGCGTCGAGCGCGGCCAGCGTGGACGCCAGGCCGAGCGCGCCCGTCACCCCGTTCAGCACCACGTCGCACGGCCACGCCGCGACCTCGGCGACCGCGTCCGGACCGGCGACGATCTTCGGGATGGCGTAGTCGCCGGAGGCGTAGCCGCGCCGCTTGGCCTCGGCGTAGAACGCCAGCTGGAGCTCCTGCGCGGCGGACCCCTTGGCCACCGCGACGACCTCCGGGCGGAACTCCAGCGCCTGCGCGGCCAGCAGCTCCACCCGCTCGCCGCCGGCCGCGAGGCCCGCGATCCGGAACCGGCCGGGGTTGCGGCGGACGACGTCGAGGGCCTGGGTCCCGATCGAGCCGGTGGAGCCGAGGACGACGAGTTCGCGTGCGGCGGGCGCGGCGGCGCCTGAGGGAGACATCACCGGACCATTGTCGGACATCGGCGCGCGGGCGTCCCCTCACCCCGCCCGGTGTCGCGGCCCCGGCGTCCCGGACCGGACGTCCCGGACGCGGCGCCGCCCCGCGCCGGAGGTGGCGCCGCCCTGCGCGGACGCAGTGTGGACCGGCGCGGACGTGGCGCCGCCCCGCGCGGACGCGGCGGCGGTCGGCGATCAGCGGGCGAGCGGGAGGCGGAGCACGAGCCGCGCGCCGAGCGCGCCGTCCGCGGCCCGCAGGGTCCCGCCGTGTACGGCGGCGATCTGCCGGGCGAGCGCCAGGCCTAGCCCGCTGCCGCCCTCGGACCGGCTGCGCGCCGCGTCCAGCCTGGTGAAACGCTCGAAGACGCGGTCGCGGTCGGCGTGCGGGATGCCCGGCCCGTCGTCGCGCACCTCCACGATCGCGCTGTCGCCCTCCTGCCGCGCCTCCACCTCGACCAGACCGTTCGCGTGTCGTTCGGCGTTGTCGAGCAGGTTGAGCAGCAGCCGGGTGACCTCGAACCGGTTCGCCTCGACGGTGAGGCCGGGCTCGGCCTTGGCGTGCACCCGCACCGGGGCCGTCCGGCGCGCGACCTCGGCCTCGACCAGCGCGGCGAGGTCGACCGGCTCGCGGTCCGGGGTCACCCCCGACTCCAGCCGGGCCAGCGCGAGCAGGTCGTCGACGATGCGGTGCAGCCGCTCGCTGTCGCGCAGCGACCGGCGCAGCGTGTCCACGAGCTCGGGATCCGCGGGGTCGGCGAGGGCCAGCTCGATCTGCGCGCGCAGGCCGGTCAGCGGCGTGCGCAGCTCGTGCGAGGCGTCCGCGATGAACCGGCGCCGGTGCACCGTCGAGCGCTCCAGCCGGTCGAGGACGCCGTTGACGCGGCGCGCGAGCCGGCCGGCCTCGGTGCCGGCGTCGGGGACCGCGAGCCGGCGGCGCGGGTCGGCGGCGGTGATCTCGGCCAGCTCCGCGTCGAGCCGCCGCACCGGCCGCAGGGCCCGGCCGGCGGCGGCCCACGCGCCCCAGCCCGCGACGGCGACGACGACGGCGCCGAGCACGGTCATGGCGCCGGCGAGCACGGCGGCCCGGCGGACGTCCGCGAGCAGGGCGAGGACGGCCGCGGCCGCCACCACCGCGACCGCCAGGGAGGCGCCGGCGACGCCCGCCACCGCCAGCGTCGCGCGGGCCCGCTCGGACCGCGGGCGGTGCGGCCGGACGCGCGGCACGGCGATCCGGACCGACATGTCTCCTTTGTACGCAATGGCTCACCAAAAGACGGCAAAGCCCTCGCCCGACGATCGTATGGACCACCGCCCCGTTAACCCTCGATGATCTTGAACGGGCCGCCGCCGCGCGAGCCTTTGCCGCCCCTTTCACCTTCACTAGCAGGGACAACACCCGTCCCCACCTATAAAGGAGTGACGTGATTCGACTCCCGCAAGGGGGATGGGGACATGGGCCAGACGGGCGAGCCGACGTTCGACCCGGGAACGCTGAGCCCCGCTCAGCGCCTCGGCGACGCCTGCGTCGTCTGCCGCAAGAAATGGCCCCGGCCACGCGTACGCGTCGGCCGCCTGCCGGACTCGTCCGGGGTGTTCGCGTGCGACGACTGCGCACCCGCCCCGCCGGCACCCCGCACACCGCGGGGCCCGAGGGAGCCGCTCACGAACGCCGGACGGCCGGTCGAGGACCCGGCCGCGGCGCGGACGACGGCCCTGGCCGCCCTGACCTGGCTGCCAGGCGGCTCGCACCTGCCCCGTGGCCCGCACGTTCCCGGCGGCGACGACTGGC